>NZ_JBSGDB010000273.1:0-12017 GCF_053602155.1 Streptomyces sp. NPDC004561 | reverse complement strand
GCCCGAGCGGGGCCCGGCCGGCGGCCCAGCGCCTCCGGCTCGGCCGCCCCCGGCCCCGGCTGCGCATGGTCAGCCTCGCCCTCACGCTGGTGCTGTTCGCCTTCGTCGTGCGGCTGCTCCAGGTGCAGGCCGTGGACGCCGGCGCGTACGCCGCGCGGGCCGAACAGAACCGGTACGTCGCCCACACGCTGACCGCCGAGCGCGGCGGGATCACCGACCGCAACGGCGTGGCCCTCGCCATCAGCGAGGACGCCTACGACATCACGGCCGACCCGACGATGTTCAGCGCCAAGCAGCTGAAGATCGGCGACGGACCGGAGCAGGCCGCCGCGCTGCTCGCGCCGATCCTCGGCCAGGACCAGGCCGCGCTCGTGAAGAAGCTGCGGCCCGGCAACAAGAACTCCCGCTACGCCCGGCTCGCCACCCGGCAGACCCCGCAGGTCTGGAAGCAGATCAAGGACCTGAGGAGCACGCTCGCGAAGAAGGCCGGGACGGACCCCCGCACCGTCAACGTGCTGGCCGGGGTCTTCGCGGACCCCAGCAGCCAGCGCGTGTACCCCAACGGCGACCTCGCCGCCGGGATACTGGGCTGGGTCAACGCCGACGGCCAGGGCGGCGGCGGCATCGAGCAGGAGCTGAACAAGCAGCTGAGCGGCAAGGACGGCAGGATCCGCTACGCCCAGTCCGGTGGGCGCGAGGTCCCCACCGCGGGGTCCACCGAGACACCCGCCGTGCCCGGCTCCGACGTCGAGCTGACCATCGACCGCGACATCCAGTGGGCGGCACAGAACGCGATCACCGAGCAGGTGAAGAAGTCCAGGGCCGACCGCGGTTACGTCGTCGTCCAGGACACCCGCACCGGCCAGATCCTGGCCATGGCCGACTCGCCCGGCTTCGACCCCAACGACCTGTCGAAGGCGGACGCCGAGGCCATGGGCAACGCGGCCGTCCAGGACGCCTTCGAGCCCGGCTCGACCGCCAAGGTCATGTCGATGGCCGCCGTCCTGGAGCAGAACGCGGCGACCCCGCTCACCCACGTCGTCGTACCCAACCGGCTGCACCGCGGCGACCGGCTCTTCTCCGACGACGTCGACCACGCCACCTGGTACCTCACGCTGAACGGCGTCCTCGCCAAGTCCAGCAACATCGGGACCATCCTCGCCGCCGGCCAGCTCGGCAGGACGCAGCCGGAGGCCAACCAAGTCCTCTACTCGTACCTGCGCAAGTTCGGCATCGGCAGCTACACCGGGCTCGGCTTCCCCGGCGAGACCCGGGGCATTCTCGCGCCGTACCAGAAGTGGTCCACCTCGCAGCAGTACACGATTCCTTTCGGCCAGGGTTTCTCCCTCAGCGCGATGCAGGCGGCCTCCGTGTACTCGACCATCGCCAACGGCGGCATGCGGATCGAGCCGACCCTGGTGCGCGGCACCAAGGGCGCCGACGGGCGCTTCACGCCCGCCCAGAAGCCCAGGGAAACGCGGGTGGTCAGCCAGAAGACCGCCGGCACCCTCGCCCAGATGCTGGAGTCCGTCGTGGACGACGAGCAGGGCACCGGCATCAAGGCGCGCATCCCCGGCTACAACGTCGCCGGCAAGACCGGCACGGCCAACCGCGTGGATCCGGCCACCGGCAAGTACCGCGGCTACACGTCGTCGTTCGCCGGTTTCGCGCCCGCCGACAACCCCCGGATCACCGTCTACTGCGCCATCCAGAACGCCACCTCGGGCAGCTACTACGGCGGCCAGATCTGCGGTCCGATCTACAAGCAGGTGATGGAGTTCGCCCTGAAGACCCTCCAGGTCCCGCCGACCGGGGCGCCGGCCGCCAACCTGCCCGTCGACTACAAGCCCTGATCAGCACCTCGGAAACACCAGGAACGAGCCCGTGACAACGATCACCCCCGACGCCGGGAACCACGAGGACGAGAACCCCTCACTTCGCTCCGGAGCGGGTGCGCCCGGTACGCTCACCGCCGTGCCACACGCTGATCAGTCCCAAACCACCCAGAAGGGCGCTTCCGTGACATATCCGGGACCGCCGCGACCGGTTCAGGTCTCCGCCGCACCCCTCGCGGAGCTGGCCGATCAGCTGGGTGCCGCCGCCCCCGACGCGGCCGCCGAGGTCACGGGGATCACCCACGACTCGCGCGCCGTCCGCCCCGGCGACCTGTACGTCGCCCTTCCGGGCGCCCGCCTGCACGGCGCCGACTTCGTCACCCAGGCCGCCGGCCTCGGCGCCGCCGCCGTGCTCACCGACCCGACGGGTGCCGAGCGCGCCGCCGCGACCGGACTGCCGGTCCTGGTCGTGGACGACCCGCGCGCGCGGCTGGGCGAACTGGCGGCCCGCATCTACGGACACCCGGGCCGGGACCTGCTCCAGATCGGCATCACCGGCACCTCCGGCAAGACCACCACCGCCTACCTCGTCGAGGGCGGCCTGAGGACCGCGCGCGCCACCGGCCTGATCGGCACGGTCGAGATGCGCATCGGCGACGAGCGCATCAAGTCCGAGCGCACCACCCCGGAGGCCACCGACCTGCAGGCCCTGTTCGCCGTCATGCGCGAACGCGGCGTGGAGGCGGTCGCCATGGAGGTCTCCAGCCACGCCCTGGTCCTCGGCCGGGTCGACGGCTGCGTCTTCGACATCGCCGTGTTCACCAACCTCAGCCCGGAGCACATGGAGTTCCACTCCGACATGGAGGACTACTTCCGGGCCAAGGCACAGCTGTTCACGCCCCGGCGCAGCAGACTCGGCGTCGTCAACACCGATGACGAGTACGGCCGCCGGCTGGCCCGGGAGGCGACCGTCCCGGTCGTCACCTTCTCCGCCGAGGGCCACCCCGACGCCGACTGGCGCGCCGAGCGGGTCGAGGTCGGCCCGATGGACTCGACGTTCACCGTCGTCGGCCCGAACGGCGAGCGCGTCCACGCCAAGTCGCCGCTCCCGGGCCCGTTCAACGTGGCGAACACCCTCGCCGCGATCGTCGCCCTCGCCGCGGCCGGCCTGGACCCGCAGACCGCCGCCGACGGCATCGCGGCCGTACCCGGCGTGCCCGGCCGCCTGGAGCGCGTCGACGCGGGGCAGCCGTACCTCGCCGTCGTGGACTACGCCCACAAGACCGACGCGGTCGAGTCGGTGCTCAAGGCGCTGCGCAAGGTCACCAAGGGCCGGCTGCACATCGTCCTGGGCTGCGGCGGCGACCGCGACCAGACCAAGCGCGCCCCGATGGGCGCCGCCGCGGCCCGGCTCTCCGACACGGCCGTGCTGACTTCCGACAACCCCCGCTCCGAGGACCCGCTCGCGATCCTCGCGACCATGCTCCAGGGCGCGGCCTCCGTGCCCGCGCACGAGCGCGGAGAGGTGCTCCTCTTCGAGGACCGGGCCGCCGCGATCGCTGCCGCCGTGGGCCGTGCCCAGGCCGGCGACACCGTGCTGGTCGCGGGCAAGGGCCACGAGCAGGGCCAGGACATCGCCGGAGTGGTCCGTCCCTTCGACGACCGCCAGGTGCTTCGCGAAGCTATCCAGAAGACCCAGGGATGAACTTGTGATCGCCCTCTCCCTCGCCGAGATCGCAGCAGTCGTCGGCGGGCAGACGCACGACATACCGGATCCGTCCGCGCAGGTCACCGGACCGGTCGTCCGGGACTCCCGGGAGGTGGTGCCCGGCAGCCTGTTCGCCGCCTTCGTCGGCGAGCGCGTGGACGGCCACGACTACGCCCGGGCCGTTGTGGAGGCGGGTGCGGTCGCCGTACTGGCGTCGCGCCCCGTCGGTGTGCCCGCGATCGTCGTCGAGGACGTGCAGACCGCTCTCGGCGCCCTCGCCCGGCACGTCGTACGCCGGCTCGGCGCGACCCTCGTCGCCCTGACCGGCTCGGCGGGCAAGACCAGCACCAAGGACCTGATCGCCCAGGTGCTCGGGCGCAAGGCGCCGACCGTGTTCACGCCCGGCTCGTTCAACAACGAGATCGGGCTGCCGCTGACCGCCCTGTCCGCCACCGAGGAGACGAAGTTCCTCGTGCTGGAGATGGGCGCCCGCGGCATCGGTCACATCCGCTACCTCGCCGGCCTCACCCCGCCCCGGATCGGCCTGGTGCTCAACGTCGGCACCGCGCACATCGGGGAGTTCGGCGGCCGCGAGCAGATCGCCCAGGCCAAGGGCGAACTGGTGGAGGCCCTGCCGGAGGACGGCGCGGCCGTCCTCAACGCCGACGACCCGCTGGTGCGGGCCATGGCCTCCCGTACCAAGGCGAAGGTGGTCCTTTTCGGAGAGTCGGCCGAAGCGGACGTACGCGCCGAGAACGTGCGACTCACGGACAGCGGACAGCCCTCCTTCAGGCTTCACACACCCTCCGGTGCATGCGATGTGACCATGCGCCTGTACGGTGAGCACCACGTGTCGAACGCGCTCGCCGCGGCCGCCGTCGCCCATGAGCTGGGCATGTCCGCGGAAGAGATCGCCACCGCGCTCTCCGAGGCGGGCTCCCTCTCCCGCTGGCGCATGGAGGTCACCGAGCGCCCGGACGGCGTGACCATCGTCAACGACGCCTACAACGCCAACCCCGAGTCCACGCGGGCCGCTCTCAGGGCGCTCGCGGCCATGGGCAAGGGACGCCGCACGTGGGCGGTGCTCGGCAAGATGGCCGAGCTGGGGGACGAGGCGCTCGCCGAGCACGACGCCGTCGGACGGCTCGCCGTCCGGCTCAACGTCAGCAAGCTCGTCGCCGTCGGGGGGATTGAGGCCTCCTGGCTGCAACTGGGCGCATATAACGAGGGTTCGTGGGGTGAGGAGTCGGTGCACGTGTCCGACGCACAGGCGGCGATCGACCTGTTGCGCAGCGAGTTGCGCCCGGGGGACGTCGTACTCGTGAAGGCGTCTCGTTCGGTGGGGCTGGAGAGCGTGGCCCAGGCGCTGCTCGAGAGCGGTGCCGAGGGTGAGGTCGCCGCCCGATGATGAACCAGATCCTGTTCTCGGGAGTCATCGGCCTCTTCCTGACGCTGGTCGGCACCCCGCTGCTGATCAAGCTGCTGGCCCGCAAGGGTTACGGCCAGTACATCCGTGACGACGGCCCGCGCGAGCACGCCAGCAAGCGCGGTACGCCCACCATGGGCGGTATCGCATTCATCCTGGCGACGGTCGCCGCGTACTTCCTCAGCAAGGTGATCACCGGCAAGCCGCCGACGTTCTCCGGTGTGCTGGTGCTCGGCCTGATGGTCGGCATGGGTCTGGTCGGCTTCCTGGACGACTACATCAAGATCGTCAAGCGGCGTTCGCTGGGCCTGCGGGCCAAGGCGAAGATGGCCGGCCAGCTGATCGTCGGCATCGCCTTCGCCGTGCTGTCGCTGATGTTCGCCGACGCGCGCGGCAACACCCCGGCCTCCACCAAGCTGTCCTTCATCACGGACTTCGGCTGGTCGATCGGCCCGGTGCTGTTCGTGATCTGGGCGCTGTTCATGATCCTCGCGATGTCGAACGGCGTGAACCTCACCGACGGCCTGGACGGCCTGGCCACCGGCGCCTCCGTGCTCGTCTTCGGCGCCTACACCTTCATCGGCGTCTGGCAGTACCAGGAGTCCTGCGCCAACGCGCAGACGCTGACCAACCCGGCCGCCTGCTACGAGGTGCGCGACCCGCTCGACCTCGCCGTGGTCGCCTCCGCGCTGATGGGCGCCTGCCTGGGCTTCCTGTGGTGGAACACCTCGCCGGCGAAGATCTTCATGGGCGACACCGGCTCGCTCGCCCTCGGCGGTGTCCTCACGGGCCTGGCCATCCTCTCCCGCACGGAGCTGCTGGTGGCCATCATGGGCGGCCTGTTCGTCCTCATCACCATGTCGGTCGTCATCCAGGTCGGCTCTTTCCGGCTCACCGGAAAGCGCGTCTTCCGTATGGCGCCACTCCAGCACCACTTCGAACTCAAGGGCTGGTCCGAGGTCCTTGTGGTGGTCCGCTTCTGGATCATCCAGGGAATCTGTGTGATTGTCGGACTTGGCCTCTTCTATGCGGGATGGGCAGCGGAAAAGTGACCTCCTCGGTGCCTTCAGGGTCCTCTGAGTTCCAGGGCAAGCACGTCACCGTCGCCGGGCTCGGCGTCTCCGGCGTCCCGGCGGCGAAGGTGCTGCACGCGCGCGGGGCGATCGTCACGGTCGTCAACGACGGCGACGACGAGCGCGCGCGTGAGCAGGCCGCCGAACTCCGGACGCTGGGCGTCACCGTGCGCCTCGGCGACGGTGCGACCCTGCCCGAGGGCACCGAGCTGATCGTCACCGCGCCCGGCTGGAAGCCCGACAAGCCGCTGTTCCTGGCCGCGGCCGAGGCGGGCGTGCCCGTCTGGGGCGATGTCGAGCTGGCCTGGCGCCTCAGGGGCCCGGACGCGGCCCCCTGGCTGGCCGTGACGGGCACCAACGGCAAGACCACGACCGTGCAGATGCTCGCCTCCATCCTGAAGGAGGCGGGCCTGCGCACGGCCGCCGTCGGCAACATCGGCGTCTCCCTGCTGGACGCCGTCCTCGGCGACGAGCCGTACGACGTCCTCGCCGTGGAGCTGTCCAGCTACCAGCTGCACTGGGCGCCCTCCCTGCGGGCGCACTCCGCCGCGGTCCTCAACCTCGCGCCCGACCACCTCGACTGGCACGGCTCGATGGAGGCCTACGCCGCCGACAAGGGCCGCATCTACGAGGGCAACAAGGTCGCCTGCGTCTACAACATGGCCGACAAGCTCACCGAGGAACTGGTGCGCGGGGCCGACGTCGAGGAGGGCTGCCGGGCGATCGGGTTCACCCTCGGCACCCCCGGGCCCTCCCAACTCGGTGTGGTGGACGGCATCCTGGTCGACCGCGCCTTCGTGGAGAACCGGCACAAGAACGCGCAGGAGCTGGCCGAGGTCTCCGACGTCAACCCGCCGGCCCCGCACAACATCGCCAACGCCCTTGCCGCGGCGGCCCTCGCGCGCGCCTTCGGGGTGCCCGCCGGCGCCGTGCGCGACGGCCTCAGGGCCTTCCGCCCGGACGCCCACCGCATCGCGCACGTCGCCGACATCGACGGCGTGGCGTACGTGGACGACTCCAAGGCGACCAACACCCATGCCGCCGAAGCCTCATTGGCGTCATATGAGTCGATTGTATGGATTGCGGGCGGTCTGGCGAAGGGCGCGACCTTCGACGAGCTGGTCGCCAAGTCGGCGAAGCGGCTTCGCGGTGCCGTCCTGATCGGCGCCGACCGGGCACTGATCCGCGAGGCCCTCGCGCGACACGCCCCGGAAGTACCGGTGGTCGACCTCGACCGGACCGACACTGGGGCGATGCTCCAGGCGGTGACGGAGGCGAAGCGGCTCGCGGTCGCCGGCGACACGGTGCTCCTTGCCCCGGCCTGCGCTTCCATGGACATGTTCACCAACTACAACCAGCGCGGTGACGCGTTCGCGGCGGCGGTCCGCGAACTCCGCGCCTGACCCCGGCCGCCCGCCGGGCGGATCCTGGGAGGGACGCGTGGGACGGCCGACGTTCAGTGGAGGCGCCGATGCCCAGTAGCCGTACCGGTAAGCCGCCCGTGCAGCGGGCGTCCCGGCGTCCCGCCCTGTCCCGGCCGGCGCGCGAGAACCCCGTACAGCGGTTCCTCAGGCGCGCGAGGAAGGCCTGGGACCGGCCGCTGACCGCCTACTACCTGATCGCCGGCGGCAGCCTGCTGATCATCGTGCTGGGCCTGGTGATGGTCTACTCGGCCTCCCAGATCACCGCGTTGCAGCTGTCCCTGCCCGGGTCGTACTTCTTCCGCAAGCAATTCCTGGCCGCGCTCATCGGCGGCGCCCTGCTGTTCGCGGCCTCCCGCATGCCGGTGAAGCTGCACCGGGCGCTGGCCTACCCGATCCTCGCCGGCGCCGTCTTCCTGATGATCCTGGTGCAGATCCCCGGGATAGGGATGGCGGTCAACGGCAACCAGAACTGGATCTCCCTCGGCGGCTCCTTCCAGATCCAGCCCAGCGAGTTCGGCAAGCTCGCCCTGGTGCTGTGGGGCGCGGACCTGATCGCCCGCAAGCAGGAGAAGCGGCTGCTGACCCAGTGGAAGCACATGCTGGTGCCCCTGGTGCCGGTCGCCTTCCTGCTGCTCGGGCTGATCATGCTAGGCGGCGACATGGGTACGACGATCATCCTGACCGCGATCCTGTTCGGGCTGCTGTGGCTCGCCGGGGCGCCGACCAGGCTGTTCTCCGGGGTGCTGGGCGTCGCCGTGGTCCTCGGCGCCATCGCCATCGAGACCAGCCCGCACCGGCTGGCCCGGCTCAACTGCATCGCGGCGACCGATCCCGGCCCCAATGACATGTGCTGGCAGGGCGTGCACGGCATCTACGCCCTCGCCTCCGGCGGAATCTTCGGATCCGGCCTCGGCGCGAGTGTGGAAAAATGGGGCCAACTTCCCGAAGCCCACACCGACTTCATCTTCGCGGTCACCGGTGAGGAGCTGGGTCTGGCGGGGACGCTGTCGGTGCTCGCCCTGTTCGCGGCTCTAGGCTATGCGGGTATCCGCGTGGCCGGACGCACGGAGGACCCCTTCGTGAGGTACGCCGCGGGAGGTGTGACCACCTGGATCATCGCCCAGGCGGTGATCAACATGGGTGCGGTGCTCGGCCTGCTGCCGATCGCCGGTGTCCCCCTCCCGCTGTTCTCCTACGGAGGGTCCGCCCTGCTGCCGACCATGTTCGCCATCGGGCTGATGATCGCGTTCGCGCGAGACGATCCCGCTGCGCGGGCGGCCCTTGCCATGCGGCAACCTCGCTTTGGTAGAAAGCGGGCGGGAGGCTCCGGTGCCGAGCGGGGGCCTCGGAGATGGAACACGATGCGACGGCGTGCCTCTGCGGCGCGTTCGTCCGGAGAGCGGTGAATTTCGGTGCATGTCGTACTCGCCGGTGGGGGGACCGCCGGCCACATCGAGCCCGCGCTCGCCCTCGCGGACGCCCTGCGCAGGCAGGACCCGACCGTGGGAATCACGGCCCTGGGCACGGAGCGCGGCCTGGAGACCCGGCTCGTCCCGGAGCGCGGCTACGAGCTCGCGCTGATCCCGGCGGTGCCGCTGCCGCGCAAGCCCACCCCTGAGCTGATCACCGTCCCGGGCCGGCTGCGCGGCACCATCAAGGCCGCCGAGCAGATCCTGGAGCGCACCAAGGCGGACGTCGTGGTCGGCTTCGGCGGCTATGTCGCCCTGCCCGGCTACCTGGCCGCCAAGCGGCTCGGCGTGCCGATCGTGATCCACGAGGCCAACGCCCGCCCCGGCCTGGCCAACAAGATCGGCTCGCGGTACGCCGCCCGGGTCGCCGTGTCCACCCCGGACAGCAAGCTGCGCGACGCGCGCTACATCGGCATCCCGCTGCGCCGCTCGATCGCCACCCTGGACCGCGCGGCCGCCCGCCCGGAGGGCCGCGCCCGCTTCGGCCTCGATCCCAACCTGCCCACGCTGCTCGTGTCCGGCGGCTCCCAGGGCGCCCGGCGGCTGAACGAGGTGGTCCAGCAGGTCGCCCCGTGGCTGCAGCAGGCCGGCATCCAGATCCTGCACGCGGTCGGTCCGAAGAACGAACTGCCGCAGGTGCACCAGATGCCGGGGATGCCCCCCTACATCCCGGTAAGTTACCTGGACCGGATGGACCTCGCGTACGCCGCGGCCGACATGATGCTCTGCCGCGCGGGCGCGATGACCGTCGCCGAACTCTCCGCCGTCGGGCTCCCGGCCGCCTATGTCCCGCTGCCCATCGGCAACGGCGAACAGCGGCTCAACGCCCAGCCGGTGGTCAAGGCCGGCGGTGGGCTCCTGGTCGACGACGCGGAACTGACGCCCGAGTGGGTGCAGCAGAACGTCCTGCCCGTGCTCGCCGACCCGCACCGGCTGTACGAGATGTCCCGGTCGGCAAGCGAGTTCGGCCGCCGGGACGCCGACGAGCTGCTCGTCGGCATGGTGTACGAGGCGATCGCCTCGCGCCGTTAGGACCATATGACGAAAGGGCAGTGAGCGTGGCCGGACCGACGACCGCCGAACGCGGTGAACGCCAGCAGGAGTCGTCCGGCCCGCCGCTCGTCCGCGGGCTCCGAAGACTGCGACTTCGTACGATCGTCATCCTGGCCGTGGCCGTCGTACTCCTCGGGGCCGGTTCCGTCTGGGTGTTGTACGGCTCCTCGTGGCTGCGCGTCGGGCACGTCTCCGTGTCCGGCACGCGTGTGCTGACCCCCGCCGAGGTGCGGGACGCGGCCGCCGTGCCGGTCGGGGCGCCGATGATCTCCATCGACACGGACGCCGTCGAAGCCCGGCTTCGGCGGAAACTGCCCCGGATCGACACCGTCGACGTGGTCCGCGCCTGGCCCCATGGAATCGGGCTGAAGGTGACCGAGCGGACCCCGGTACTCCTCGTCCGCAAGGGCGGGAACTTCATCGAAGTCGACGGCGAAGGTGTCCGGTTCGCCACGGTTTCGCAGGCGCCGAAAGCCGTTCCCCTGCTGGAGATGTCCGTGTCCCGGAAGGCTTCGGGGGCGGCGAGCTATCGCCGCTTCGGCACCCAGCGGCTGGTGCGCGAGGCGGTCCGGGTCGCCGGCGACGTGCCGGACTCCGTCGCGAGGCTCACCCGGACCGTCCGTGTCCGCTCCTTCGACGACATCTCACTGGAGTTGGGCGACGGCCGCACGGTCGCATGGGGCAGCGGCGAGAACGGCCGCGCCAAGGCACGAGCCCTCGCAGCTCTCATGAAAGCAGCTTCCGGCGCGCGGCACTTCGACGTGAGTGTCCCCACCGCCCCTGCGTCATCGGGGAGTTGACGCACATCAGCGCAGGCCAGCACCCTGGTTGGGCGCTGCTATGGCTGATCACATAGGGTGAAAAGAAAAACGGGAGGTTCGGCGTGTTCGTTGAACGGGCGCCACTTGTCGACTTAGTGTCCTGTTCGGAAGACTCCAGAGAACAGACACACTGGTAACCCTAAACTTCAGGGTTAGGGTTCGGGTCGGCGCTACGGACCGTCCCATTCGGCATCTGCCGTCAACGCGCGGACCGCACGTCGACGGCAACGTAATTCGAGGCGAGAGGCCTTCGACGTGGCAGCACCGCAGAACTACCTCGCAGTCATCAAGGTCATCGGTGTCGGCGGCGGTGGTGTCAATGCCATCAACCGGATGATCGAGGTCGGTCTCAAGGGCGTCGAGTTCATCGCCATCAACACCGACGCGCAGGCGCTGTTGATGAGCGACGCCGACGTCAAGCTCGACGTCGGCCGTGAACTCACCCGCGGACTCGGCGCCGGAGCCAACCCGGCCGTCGGCCGCAAGGCCGCCGAGGATCACCGCGAGGAGATCGAGGAGGTCCTCAAGGGGGCCGACATGGTCTTCGTGACGGCCGGTGAAGGCGGCGGCACCGGCACCGGCGGCGCGCCCGTCGTGGCCAACATCGCCCGCTCGCTGGGCGCCCTCACCATCGGCGTGGTCACGCGCCCGTTCACCTTCGAGGGACGGCGCCGCGCGAACCAGGCCGAGGACGGCATCGCCGAGCTGCGCGAAGAGGTCGACACCCTCATCGTCATTCCCAACGACCGGCTGCTGTCCATCTCGGACCGCCAGGTCTCGGTCCTGGACGCCTTCAAGTCCGCCGACCAGGTCCTGCTCTCCGGTGTCCAGGGCATCACCGACCTCATCACCACCCCCGGTCTGATCAACCTGGACTTCGCCGACGTGAAGTCGGTCATGTCCGAGGCCGGTTCGGCACTGATGGGCATCGGCTCGGCCCGCGGCGACGACCGCGCGGTGGCCGCGGCCGAGATGGCGATCTCCTCGCCGCTGCTGGAGGCGTCCATCGACGGCGCCCGGGGCGTGCTGCTCTCCATCTCGGGCGGCTCCGACCTCGGCCTGTTCGAGATCAACGAGGCAGCCCAGCTGGTCAGCGAGGCCGCCCACCCCGAGGCCAACATCATCTTCGGCGCGGTCATCGACGACGCCCTCGGCGACGAGGTCCGGGTCACCGTGATCGCGGCCGGCTTCGACGGCGGCCAGCCGCC
>NZ_JBSGDB010000272.1:0-12079 GCF_053602155.1 Streptomyces sp. NPDC004561 | reverse complement strand
TGGGGGTGTCGCTGTTTCTAATCGTGGGGGGGAAAATGTGTCTGACCCGCGCCCAAACCTATATGTGTTAGGCGCGCTGTTCGTCGTAGCCATGGCATTAACCATGAATAGGTTCCAGAACCATGGCGAACCCCAAGAGCAAGCGACGTCAGCGCGGCAGCATCCGCCCCAACGGGGCCGGCTTCCAGGTCCGGGTCTACGCCGGGCGTGACCCGCTCACGAAGAAGGACCTCTACCTCCACGAGCAGGCCGAGACGGAGTCCCAGGCGGAAAAGGTCCGCACCAGGCTCCTGCACCAGGTCGACGAGAAACGCCACCCCAAGACACAGGTGACCATGTCGTTTCTGCTCGACCGGTGGTTGGGCGTCGCCGAACTCGACGAGACGTCGTACGAACGGGCCGAGGGAATCATCCGCAACTACCTCAAACCCATATTCGGCGACCTCAAGGCGAGCAAGCTGACCGCCGAGATGCTGGAGCTCTTCTACGCCCGCCTCCGCCTCTGCCAGGAACAGTGCGAAGGCCGGCGCAACGGCAAGACCGACCCCAAGACGAAGCAGAAGCACGTATCTGCACACCCTCTACGGGGCCGCTCCAACGGCCGGCGCCGGGCAGTACCACGCGAGGATCGTGCGCGAACACGCCGATCGGCGACAGATCGCCGCACTCGGCACCCGACTGATCCAAGCGGCGCGCGATCCCGGCGAAGACCACGACGAACTGCTCGCCACGGCACGCCAGGCGCTCGCCCGCACGACAGTCGAGGCACGCTGGCCTGCCCCGACCCCGCTCGGCCAGCAAGGCCCGCTACCCACATTCCCTGTCGACGCCCTTCCCGCGTGGGTAGCCGAACAGGTCGCCGCCGTAGACGAGTTCACGCCGACCCCCGCCGACATGGCTGCGACCATGGCCCTGGCCGCGCTTTCCACGGCCGCCGGCGGGCGCGTCCACGTCCAGATCCGAGACGGCTGGGTCGAGCAGACGAACCTCTACCTGGTCGTCGCAATGCCCCCGGCCTCCCGCAAGTCCGACGTCTTCGCCGCGATGACCCGCCCTATCTACGACATCGAAGCAGCCATGCAGGAGGACGCTCGCCCCTCCATGATCGAGGCCGAGGTAGCCAAGGAAGCCGCAGAAGCCCGCGCCGAGGCCATCCTGGCCAAGGCCCGCAAGGCGGACGACTCCACTGCGGCCACATCCCTGGTGGCCGAGGCCGCGGGCCTGCGCATGGAGGCCGAGTCAATCGCAGTCCCGCCCAAGCCCCGACTGACCGCCTCAGGCGACGTCACCCCTGAGACCCTGACCAAGCTGCTGAGCACGCACGGCCGCCTCGGTGTCCTCTCCCCGGAAGGCGACCTGTTCGACATCATCGCGGGCCGTTACAGCTCTCGCCCCAACCTTGGCGTCTTCCTGCAGGGCCACAAGGGCGAGCGCCTACAGGCTGAACGCATCACGCGCGAAGCCGACTTGGGCGAGAAGCCAGCGCTCACCATCGGTATCACCCTGCAGCCTCCGGTCCTCATGGACCTTGCCCAGACCCCAGGCGCCCGCGGCCGCGGCCTGCTGGCCCGCTTCCTCTTCTCTCTCCCGGCATCAACCCTCGGCTACCGGAAAATCGTCGTCCCGCCGGTCCCGGAGAAGACATACCGCGCGTACGAGTCCCATCTCACGACTCTGGTCCACACCCTCACGGACCTCCCCGAACCGGTCACTATCAAGTGCTCCGGGCCCGCCGACCAAGCCGTCATCAAGCTCCAGGAAGACATCGAGCCCCAGCTGCGCCCGGACGGCCCCCTGGCCCATATCGACGACTGGGCAGGCAAGTACGTCGGCGCCGTTGCCCGCATCGCCGGCCTCCTCCACCTCGCCGACCGCGCCACAGGCCGGTGGGGCGAGCCCATCGAGGCGACCACGATCGAGCGCGCCATCGCGATCGGCGAGTACTACACCGCCCACGCGCTCGCGGCCTTCGGCCTCATGGAGACGGACGCAGACACCGAGAAGGCCCAGCAGGTGCTCGACTGGATCCGCCGGACGAAGGTGACCAGCTTCAAGGCCCACGAACTCGTCACGGCCCGCCGCCGAGTGTTCCCCACCGTGAGTTCGACAGCTCCGGCACTGGGGCTCCTCGAGGAGCACGGCTACGTCCGTCGACTCCACGAAGAACGAGCCGGGACGCGCGGACGCCAACCGGCTGCGGTGTACCGAGTGCATCCCTCGGTTGTGGCGGTAGACGATGCCTCCAGCCTCCAGGCGTGAGTATCAGGGCGCTCCGCTTTCGCCGTTGAGCATCGCGCGGAACCCCCTGAGTTTGGCGCTGTCGGAGATCTTGGAGCTACCCCTCATGACCACTCCGTGCACGGCGTAAGCCCGGCCACGCATGGTCCGGGCCTACGGTATGGAGCCACGGCGGGAAAGCAAGGGGTGCCCTGCGGCGGCCGCCTCGGGCGGCGTCCCTCAGAGCAGACAGGACTGTGCGTCGCCTCGACGTCGCGCAGGCAATGCGGACCAAACGCCAGCCCGTCGGAGCGCTTTCCTCAGGTAGCGTCGTCGGCCAAGTACTCGCTCAGGAGGCTGAACAAGTGGTTGCACAGATCCTCGTTGGCGAGCGGAGCATCGCTCAGGACACCGGCTTCGGCAGCGCATATCTTCTGTACCAGCGCCCACCAGACAAGGTTCGTGCCGTGCCCGAGCCTCTCCGCGAGCCATGGGCGGAAACCCCGAAGTAGTTCGCCATCTGTTGCCGCGTCGCCTCCATTGATGAAGGCCACATAGTTCATGTATGAGCCGTCGAGCCCGTAAGCACCGGGCCTTCTGTGGACGTCTCTGAGACGAGTGGGAAAGTCCACCGCCTGTCCTTTCTAGTCGAGTGGAGTGAATACCAGGTCATCGCCCCATTCGAATTTCCCTCGGTATTCGTCCAGCGGCTCACCTTCTGGCCCTGTCCAGGCATCGTATACACGGCCGTCCTTGACGACGACGTCGTGGTGACCCCAGAAGGAATCCTGTTCACGGTACTTGCCGAGAGTTGGCGCTCCGTAGCGGTCCGTAACGCGCATGCGGCTACCCCCGATGTTCTGCTGAATGGATTCCGCCACTTGTTCGCAACCGTTACTGCCCTCGATTCCGCAGACGTCGGACGCCTTGCCGTTGGGCCAGTACTTTTCGGAGCTGAGCGAACCGCCGCCGCCATTCGACTCGGCCTCACGCAGGGCCTGTCCGAGGCCGTTGCTGAATCGGCTGATGCCGTCCGTGATGCCGTAGATCCCCGCGCCCGCTAGCCCGGTACCGACGACGATCGCGGGTGCTCCCTCAAGGCAGCCGATGATGGTCAGGCACAGGCCTCCGCCCCCGACATCGATCGAGGCACCTCCCCCGACGCCAATGACGCCGGCACCCGTCTCGAACAAACCCTTCCAGATGTCGGGGTTTCCGAGGATCGCCTGTCCGTAGTCGCCGATGGTGTTGGCCGTGTCCTTCAACCAGTCGGGCACCCAACTGCCGTCGTCCTGCTGGTCGGATTGCTCCTTACGCCACTTGTCCCGGAGCTGCTGCCACTTGGCAATTTCCTGTTGCTGCTTTTGGACAGCCGTCCGGAATGCCTCCATCGCGGCGTTGGCCGCGGCATTTGCATCCTTACCTGCGGCGAGGGCTGAGGCACGGGCTTGCTGGGCTGCCGTCCGGGCCGAGTCGGCGGAGCCACGTGCGGCGGTGGCCGAGTACTGGGCCTGGGCGGCGGAGGTGACGGCCGCGGCGGCTGCGTTCTCGGCGTCCTGCTGGGCCTTGCGGGCGGTGTTGGCCGAGGCCGCTGCGTCCTTGGCGGACTGTTCGGCCTGGGTGGCGTAACCGTCGGCCTGTGTGGCGTACTTCTTGGCGTCCTTGGCCGCCTGGTCGGCCTGCTTGGCGTAGCCGGCGGCTTCATCTTTGGCCCTGGCGGCGTCGGCTGCTGCCTTGCCCGCCTCGGCCGCGTTCTTCTGCGCGGTGGCGGCCACGCCCGCGGCCTGTGCGATGAGCTGCTGGATCTGGGATTCGTGGGTGGAGCCGAGCTGGTCCTGGCGCTGCGCCTTGTACTGGCCGACGGTGATGAAGAGGTGGAGGAGGTCGGAGGGCCCTTCCAGGGCGATCCTCGCCGCGGCTTTGACCTGTGGGCCGGTGCCACTGTTCTTGGGGTCGGCGAGCTGGGCAGCGCGGACGCGTTCGTCCTGGGTGCGCTCCTGGGCGTCGTCGGTGGTGATGAACTGGCGCAGGGCGTCCGCGGTGTCGGTGTTCAGCGCGGTGCGGCCGGCCTGCTGTTCGTTCGGCCCGGCGTTGGCGATGGTCCGGGCGATGTACAGGCGCATGTCCTGCTTCACGGCCTCGTACTGGCCGGTGGCGAGGAACGCGCTCACCGTGGCAGCGTCGCCGTCGAGGGCCTTGGCGGCAGCCGCGCGGACGTCGGCCGAGCCAGCTGCCTCCGCGAGGTGTTCGACGTCCTGGCGGTCGTCCTGAGCGCTCGCGTCCTGGCGGCCGGTGCGGATGTAGTCGGTCACGTCCTGGTCGGAGCCGGCCAGGGCCACGAGGGCGGCCGACTGGGTCCACGAGCGACCGGTCTTCGCGGTCGCCAGGGCCACCTTGCGGGCTTCGGGAGCGATCTGCGCAGGATCAGCGCCGGACTGGGCCGCCTGGTCGGCGAGCTTGGCCGCCTCGACCTGGAGGTCCTTGGCCTGCTGCGTGGCCGCCTGCTGTGCCGCGGTGCGCTGGTCCTCCTGGGCCTTGAGGTCCTGGGCGCGGTCGATGGCCTCGTTGGTACGCGCGGTCAACTGCTCGGCGTCGATACGGACTGCCAGGTCGTGGACCTTCTTCGCCTTGGCGACCGCGGCGCTGGCGGCGTCGGCGTCCTTCTTGGCCTCCTGGGCATGCGCGGCGGCCTGCTTGGCGGCGGTTGCCGCCTGCCCGGCGTGGGCGGCGGCGTCGTCTGCCGCCTTGGCCGCGTTCTCCGCATGCGTGGCCGCGTCGTTCGCCGCGTCACGCGCCTCACCGGCATCGGAGGCGGCCTCGTTCGCCAGGGATTCGGCGGCGGCGGCGGCACGGCTCGCTTCCCGGGCGTGCCGGTGCGCGCTGGCCGCGGCGTTCTGTGCTTCGGCGGAGTGGACGCCAGCCTCGTCGGCCAGCGTGTTGGCCTGGTCGGCCGCGTTCGCGGCATCGGTGGCGTCACTGCCGGCGCCGCTGGCCGCCTTTGCCGCGTCGGCGGCCTGAGCAGCGGCGGTGTGGGCCGAGTCGGCGGCCTGGGCGGCGGCGTGAGCACCGGCCGCAGCGTCGCGGGCCTGCTGGGCGGCCTTGCGGGCGGCGCCTGCCTGGCCGGCGTCGACGGCTGCGTTCGCGGCGGCGTCGCGGGCCTGTGAGGCGGCCTGGGCGGCACCGTCGGCGGCAGCGGCAGCGGAGGCGGCATTGGCGGCGACCCTCGCCGCATTGGTGGCGGCGTTGGCCGCGTCGATCGCCGTCTGCGCGGCGGTGGCGGCCTGCTTCGCCGCGCTCGCCGCGCGGGCAGCCGCGGCGGCCGCGTGCTGGGTGTCCTTGTGCGCGGCCTCGGTCTCGGCCTCGGCCTTCTGCGCCGCTGCCTTCGCCAGCTTCGCCGCGGTCACCGCTCGGGCCGAGGCGTCCTTGGCGGCCTGGGTCTGCTGCCCGGCCAGCTTGCCCGCCTTGGCCGCCTGATCGGCGAGCTGCGCGATCGTGGCGTGCTCCTGGTCGTGGGCACGGGACACATACTGCCCGACCTGCAGGAACTCGTGAATGTCGTCGGCGGTGCCGTTGATCGCGATACGGCCGGCTGCCTGGACGTTCGGCCCGCCGGCCGCGATGATCTGGGCAACCTCGACCCGCTCGTCCTGCTCCCGGTCGTTGTACTGGTCGTTGTCGAGGAACTTCTTGATGTCCTCGGGGGTGCCGTTGAGCGCGGCGCGTCCCGCCTTCTGCACTTCCGGGCCGCCCGCGTCGATGATCTGGGCGACGCGGACCCGCTGGTCCTGCTGCAGCGGTGCCTTCCAGCCGTCCTTCAGGAACGCCTTCAGGTCGTCCGGCGTCCCGTCGAGCGCTTTGCGGGCGGCATCCTGGAGGCTCAGGCCGCCGACGCTGGCGAACTGGGCGGCGGCCACCCGCTCGTCCTGGACAGCGATGTCGGAGGCCTGGGAGAGGAAGTTCTTGACGTCGTCGTCACTGCCGACGAGAGCGACCTCGGCGGCGGCCCGCACGCCGGGGCCGCCCGTCTCCCACAGCCGTACCACCTTGGCGCGGTCGGTGTCCGGAAGCGCACCGGAGATACCGGTGTCCGTGGGGGTGGTGCCGTCGGCTCTGGCCGAGGAGGGTGCGGGTCCCAGCAGGCCCAGGACGAGCGCGCTGGGCAGCAGGCCCAGGCACAGCACGCGGATCGCGCGCTGAGCCCCTGCTGCCACGCGCCGTGGGCGTCGTGGATGTGTCACTGCGGACTCGATTCGTTCTTTCGGTTGGGGGTGATGCACCGTTCGTCTGTGCCGCTGGGGCCATTGGTCACTGTCCCCTGGGCAGCGCGGTGCCAGGGGGCGGCTCACGCGGTTGTTCGCGGGCCGCTCCCACAAGGCCGTGTTTGGGTGCGTCAGTTGGCGGGTGCGAGTTGGATCTCGTCGTGGAGGCCCTTGGCGTCGACGCCGGTGAAGTAGCTGACGTGGCCGTCGTTCCAGCGGACAAGGATGTCGTTGGCGGTGGTGTTGGTGCTGAAGGCGCCGACAGTGATCGCGGCCGCGTTGGTCCAGTACGACTTTTCGGGCCGGATCCTGATCTCACCGGGCAGGGCCTTGCCCGTCATCCCGGGGTAGATCGTGGTCTCACCGTCGATCCAGCGCACCAGCAGGTCATCCGTGTCCTTGCCGGTGAAGGAACCGGTGGCGAGTTTCTCGGCGTAGGGCCAGGTGTTGTTCTTGGCGACGGTCTGGGTCTGCTTCTTCAGCCCGTTGGCCGCCAGGTTGCTGAAGACGGAGACATGGCCGTCCTTCCAGGCCACCAGCAGGTCGTCGCGCAGACCGTTGGCGGTGAAGCGGCCGGCGGTCAGCTGCTGGGCGTCGTTCTGCCATTCGGCGGTGTGGGGCGGGGCGAGCTGCTTCTCGCCGTGGAAGCCCTTGGCGTCGACCGTGGTGTAGAGGGTCATTTCGCCGTCGGACCAGCGCACCACGACCGCGTCGGTGCTACCGCCGGTGTTGGTGCCTGTCACGTTGACGGCGTGGGTCCAAATGCTCTTCTCGGGCTGCAGCTGGTGTTCGGCGATGAAGGGGCGGGCGGGGTCGTTGCCGTAGCCGCCCTGATAGAGGGTGACCTTGCCGCTGTCCCAGACGACGATCAGGTCCATGTGGCGGGTGCCGCCTGCGGAGTCGCCGGTGTAGTAGCCGGCCGTGATCTGCACGGCGTGCTTCCACGGGGCGGCCGCGAAGACGGGGGCGTAGGCGACTTGCTGGATCCAGGAGGCGAGGTCGTCGACCCGGGCGGCCACCGCGCCGGTGCGGGTCTCGGCCGGGTCGGTGCCCAGGCAGCCGCCCTGCCAGGACAGGCTGCTGACACCCACGACCGCTCCAGTGGCGCTCAGCACCGGACCGCCGGTGTCTCCCTTACAGATCGCTGCACCGTCGGACTTGCCGGTCAGGTCGAGGGTGGTGGCGGCGGTGTTCTGGACGGTGAACGCGGCCGCGTGGACCTGGTCGGGCACCCATTCGTCGTGGGTGCGCCCGAACCCGGCAACCTGGACTTCGTCCCCGGCACCAGGCGCGGCACCGGCCACCGGGAGCGGGGTGATACCGCCGACGGGCTTGGCCAGTTGGGCCATCACCACGTCACGATCCGTGCGCGGCACCAGGTTCACCACCTGCTGGGCGCCACCGCCGATGGTGGCGGTCGTCTTCAGCTTCGGCGCGCCGGACGCGAGCGTGCCGCCCGGAGTGTCGGTGAAGCAGCTCGCGGCGGTCAGCAGCCACTGCGGGGCGACCAGGGTGGCCGAACAGCCGCGCTGGCCGCCGACATCGAGGCGGGCGGTGGCGGCCGAGACCGTGGCAGAAGCGGTCGGGCCGGACACGGCAGTGGCGGGCGTGGCGGTCAGAGCGGCGGCGGCCAGCGAGGTGGCGGCGATCAGGCCGCCGGTCCACGCGGCGCGCGGACGAAAACCAGACATGAGAAGTTCCTTGGCGTCGTGCGAGAAGGGGTGGGAGAGGCAGCGGAAGGCGGGGCCGGTCAGCCGGTGACCCGCAGTTCCAGCAGCACGGACGGCGCACCACCGGCCGCGCCCTCACCCACGCTCTGGTAGCCGTTCTTGTCCACGGTCACCGTCTTCACCGGCGCCGAGGGATCCGCCTGCGGCCGTAGATCCGCGCTGATGGGATGGTCGGCGGTCTCCAGCGCGAACACCCGCGGCAGTTCCAGCGTGAGATACCCCGACTTCGTGGAAGCCTTGAAGCAGTAGGAGCCCTGAGAATCCCCGCTCTGCCCCTGCACGGTCAGGACCTTGATCTGCTGAGCCGAGTCGTCGCACTTGGCGAGGGTGATGTGCCCGTCGCCCTTGATCAGCTTGATGCCCTGGTCCCGCTGGATCTGATCCGCGTTCGGGTAGGCGTAGTCCTCCACCGCGGACGGCGGCGTGGCCCCGGCAGTTCCCCCTGTCGGCTGCGGGTCGGCGGACGCGAGCATCGGCGTGCCCGCGAGCGCCAGAAAGACAGCAAGCCCCGCGACGGGGAGCATCCTGCGCATACGAGGAGTCACCCGAATTCCTTTCCAGGCCCGGGCGACGGCATGACGAAATAACATCTGCAGCCCCCCGTGCACACAGACGTAAAGCAAAAATAAGTGGTCGAGTGCGACCCTAAAGCGGAGTCATATACGAAACAACGTGACCATCACCACAGGAAATCCATGGAACCTCCATATGGGGTGCACAGTCAGGAGGGCGCATACGGCATTCAGGCCGCCATCGACGGCACCACTGCCCCCAAACCACCGAACGCGCCTCTGTGCCGGAACTGCCGGCTCCCCCGAGGCCGGAACTTCCGCTCCCGCCCAAACCCATCGCCCGTGCCACCGCGCCGCCCCATCAACTATCGCCTGCCCGAAAACCGCTGGAACCCGCCACGCCCCGCGACTGCCCTCACTACCGGCAGCCCATCAGCATCATCGCGCTGCTGGCCCCCCCTGAAGCCGCCCGTCCGGCACTGCCACCCCGTCCCGACGTCATCCCCATGCGGAGACTGCCGTGACCTCGACTCTTCTGGGCGGCGCCTGCATTCCGGCCTCACCGAGGATCTCGGTAACCATCTCCCGGTGATCTCCAGCCGCGGCAGCACCACCTCCTCGCGCTCCAGCAACTCAGTCAACTCCGCGATCAGCTGCCGCAGTTCCTCGATACGGGCGCGGGCCGTCACCTCCCGCGCGTCCGGTTCCTCAACCAACGAGCCCATCGCGCTCCAACGTTCTGACGACGCCGTAGGAGACACCCGCTCAGGCCGCTTCTGAGGAGCCGTGTTTCTAGCCGTGAACCACAGGCGAATCCTGCACTCACAGACACTCCAGGTGTCATCATGAAGACGAACGATGCAGGTAGGAGCCACTGGCTACAGGCTCTGTTGCTCTCCTAAAGCGGGTGTCGCAGGTTCGAATCCTGCCGGGGGCACAGAGAGAAGGGCCAGCTCAGGAGGAAGTTCCTCCCAGACTGGCCCTTCGGCGTTTCAGGGGCCGTGCCACAGTCGTGCCACTACGCACTAGCTGTATTGATCACGAGCGTTGTTAACGCGGGCCGGTCTTGATCGTGGCGAAGGCCCCCGTGTGTGGTGGAGGTGTCGAATCTTCACCGCACGGAGGCCTTCGTGTCCCACCGTAATGCCCGGCTGACCGTTCACGGCAGGCGGCTGCTCGTCGAACGTGTCGGCTCCGGCCGTCCCGTCGCCCACGTCGCCGCAGAGATGGGCATCTCCCGTCCCACAGCCCACAAGTGGATCCGGCGCTGGCGGTCCGAGGGCGAGAGCGGACTCATCGATCGTTCCAGCCGTCCCCGCAGGACACCGCACCGGACCGCAGCTGCCACCGAGGCACACGTCTGCAGGCTGCGGCAGGACCGCTAGCTGGGCCCGGCACGTATCGGACCGATCCTGGGCCTGCCCGCCTCCACCGTGCACCGCATCCTCACCCGGCACGGCCTGAACCGTCTGGCCTTCCTGGACCGGCCCACCGGCCAGCCCATCCGCCGCTACGAACGCGACCGGCCCGGCGAACTGATCCACGTGGACGTCAAGAAACTCGGCCGTATCCCCGACGGCGGCGGCCACAAAGTCCTGGGCCGACAGGCCGGCCGGGCCCGGCGAAGCAGCGTGGGCTTCGACTACGTCCACTCCGCCGTCGACGACCACACTCGCCTCGCCTACAGCGAGATCCACCCAGACGAGAAGGCCACTTGGTGGAGAAGTGGCCGCGGAAGCCGAGCATGTGGACCCAGCTCATCCGCCTCGCCCAGCTCGGCCGCGCCGCCGGCATCTACCTGGAGGTGTGCGGACAGCGCTTCGGCGCCGAACTCGGCAAAGGCGCCACCATGCTCCGCGCCCAGCTGACCGGCCGCGTCTGCCACCGCGTCAACGACGAAGCCTCCGCCAAGATGGCCCTCGGCGACATCGCACCCGAAGCGGTCTATGCCGCCTGCTCCATCGCCGCCGAAAGGCCCGGCTTGGCCGTAGCGGGCGACACCTCGGGCGGATGGTCGCGCATCCGCACGCCCTACCTGTCCCTCGCCGACGCCGCAGAGACCTGCCGCGAGTCGGCCCAGTTGGCGCCCGACCTACCCGCGCTGAAGCCCTTCCGCCCCGACGTGCCCGAGGGTCCGGTCGAGAGTGCGCCTCCGGTCGTCCTGCCCCACCCGGCAACCGACTGACTTCCCCCTGCCCGACTCCGAAAGGAGCCGCATCATGCGTGCCCGCCTGGCCCGCGTCGACGCGGTGCTCGTCCAGGCGCTCATCGCCGCCGCGCTGTCCTTCGCCCACATTCACGACGTAGCCATGGCAGCCGGACAGGACGGGTGGAAGGCGTGGGCCTATCCCGTCTCCGTCGACCTCTTGCTTGTCGCCGCCTGGCGCCGACTGCGCTCCGGTACGACCAAAGCCGCGGCCTGGCGCCCAGCTCCCGTCCGGTCGCTGGCAGGTTCGGCGTGGTAGAACCGTGGCGCGCTGGAGGTGCTTGTGTCTGCCCTGACGGCCATCTGCACGGGTGCAGCCTGCCGTCACCGTTCCGTCACAAGTAGTCGCCCCACGGAACCCTGCCGCTCTCCCGCCCTGTCTGCACTCACGTACCACGACCACGCGTACCGCGGGGCAACAACCGACGACCGAAACCCGCGGACGAGATGACTCAGGGGGACGACAGCATGCGTCACAGCAACGGCATTCGCAGGGCGGCTCTGGCGACGACGGCGGTCACGGCCGTCGCGGCGGCGGTGACCGGCATCCTGCCCGGCACCGCCATGGCGGCGAGCACCACCAACTCCACCCCGCCGCCCGCCTGCCCGGCCTCCGCCCTCCAGGTCAGCGCCTGGCAGGCCGTCCACCGGCCCGTCGGGACCGGGACCGGGGCAGCGGTCGTGCAGTTCACCAACGTCTCCCGGAGGACGTGCGCCCTGAAGGGCCATCCGACGGTCGCGGGCGCCGGCAACGGCTCCCCCGCCCACAACACCCCGCTCAAGGTCACCCCCACCGGCAGGGCGGCCACCGTGACGGTCCGGCCGCACGGCAAGGCGTGGGTGAAGCTGACCTTCGTCCAGGTCCAGGGGGAAGCCGACGGCTACTGCGTGTCGGGCAAGGACCCGGTGACGTATCCGACGATGGTCATCGGGCTGCCGCACTCCGGGAAGCACCAGGTCGCCCTGAACGACGGGGTGTGGGCCGAGTGCGACAACAAGGTGACCGTCACCCCGGTCTCGGCGGTCAAGCCTTCCTGACCCCCCGTCCCCACAAAACGAGCGGCCTGCATAACGATCGCAGGGCTCTGACCTACACGTTTACGAGGAACTGCACATAAGTGCAGGTCAGCGACTCAGCGTACCTTCGGTGCGCTG
>NZ_JBSGDB010000271.1:0-12082 GCF_053602155.1 Streptomyces sp. NPDC004561 | reverse complement strand
CATCCAACCGAGCGATTTTCGGGCGAACTCAACCGCCATCACGCGAAGATCAACAGTCACCCTACGTACGCGACCACACGAAGTGGACCAGAGCCCGTTCTTGTGGACAGAGCCACTGGGGCGACGTCCCCTCGACACCTTCCACGCACGCCGAATCAGGCGCTGTGCCCTACAGGCATTCAGGAGCCCCAGCCGGGGAGCGGGCCGATCCTTGTCCAGGTCGCGCCGCATGACCGCTACGGACCCTCACCCGCACGGCTGACCGCTTGCCGCTCATCTGGCCACGCACCCGCGGGCCAACGTAGTGGCTAGGGGAGTGCCGGAACCGACCCCCGGCTCCTGGCCCGTGACCCCGACGTCTCCGGCCGGCGGAACGCGGCCCACGCCGTACTGATTCCACGCTCTGAGGGACCGGTATGCGATCGCCGCTTGGGCGCCCGGGTACATTGGCAGCGCTGGAGCCCGCACACGACATCGTCACCCCGGCTACGGTGCTCGTGGAACTCGCTGCCGACGAGCCGGACGGTTCCCCGGCCGCCGGACTGTGCTGGTCCCTCGCCCGGGAGGTCCGCCGACACGGCCACGTATCGGCCCCCGCCGACTCGGCGAACTGCGCAACAACACGGCCGACAGAGGCGACGGCGCCCACCTCGTCCTCGACGCCCGGTCCCCGCGCCGCTCGCCGTACTCTCGGACGGACGTGATAATTCATTCCGTTCATTTCCCTTGCGGTGGCGTGGCATTGTGAGACGTCAGGGACTGGGTGGAAAGAGCCACCGACCATGCAGCACTGCAGCAGCGTCGCGACCCTCAATGACGGGCAGTTGCTCGCACAGCATGTGATCGCGGACGCCGGCGAAGCCGCGATCTCCCGTGAAATGGTCGGCCGCGATCTGGACGTTCTCACCACCCGGACCGAATCGCCCGTACGAGACAACGACGCAGTGCCGGCCCTCGGGGTGACGGACCTGCGCGCCGGAGCATGCGAACCGATCAGCTTCCGCGTCCAACCAGGAGAGGTGCTCGGCATCGGCGGCCGCGTCGGCTGCGGCTCGGACGCCTGGAACGCAGCGGCACCCGCCCATCCGCGTGCACGGCGAGCTGGGCGCGGGAGCCGTCCCGGCTGTGCCCTTGTTGAGCCGTCCTCTGGCGACCACGCCATGCGGGCCGCGGATTGGCGGCAGCGTGGTGGTTGCCGGGCAGGCTGACACTTACGAATCCGCCTGACTGCCTTCCTCCGCCCGGACGCATCCCTTCATGCTCGAAGGCCGCTGTGGTCTCCTTCGCACTGCGTTACATGGCCGCCCGGTCACGGCTTTACGGCGAGTCTGCACTACTAACAGTTCATCATATGTGACAGTCTGCGCATGATTCGCCAAAACCCTATCGACGTGATCGCGAGTCGTCGCACCACTCCGCTGGTACCGCGTGCGGCCCTGCTCTCCTTGGCAGCCGTCGCGGCTCTCACCACGGGGCCGACGGCGACCGCCCTGCCCGCCGACCGTCTCAGTGCCGATTGGGACGCCATCGCCGCGTGCGAGTCCGGGGGCAACTGGAAGGCGAACACCGG
The DNA here is from genome assembly GCF_053602155.1 of Streptomyces sp. NPDC004561. Classification (NCBI taxonomy): domain Bacteria; kingdom Bacillati; phylum Actinomycetota; class Actinomycetes; order Kitasatosporales; family Streptomycetaceae; genus Streptomyces; species Streptomyces sp. NPDC004561. Next base: position 10,512 of record NZ_JBSGDB010000271.1, on the reverse strand, counting down.
CAATGGATACTTCGGCGGACTGCAGTTCAGGCAGTCCAGCTGGGTGGCGGCCGGTGGCTTGAAGTATGCGGGCCGGGCCGACCTCGCCACGCGCCGGGAACAGATCGCCGTGGCCAGACGCCTGGCGGCCATCCAGGGATTGTCCGCCTGGGGCTGCGCTTGATTTGGGTCAGCAACAGGTCGTCCACTCGCAGGCGCCGTTGTCGACGGCATGGCCCGTACAACTGGCCATACTGCGGGTGTGCCGCCTCTGAGGTCCAGCGGCTGCAGTGGCTGCCGGTGTCGAGTGCCCGCGAGGCGGCTGTGAACCGGCGCTGGGTCCGGTCCTGCCGGCAGGTCGTGTCCGACGCTCATCGCGGCGTCCAGGTTGTCCCAGCGCACGTGGATGTCCACCCAGGCTGATGCGGCCCAGCGCCGTCCTCGATCCGTACTGTCGGCAAGCGGCGGCGTGCAGTTCGTCCATGACGGGGCGCCAGGCCGCCGTGTCATCACCGCGTCCAGGGCGGATCGGCAGTGTGCATCCTCTTCGTCTGAGGAGTTCGGGGCCACCCGGCTCCACCGCGTCTGCCGAACGCGAGCCGGGTGTTGGGGCCACGATTCGGAGAACGGCAGGCCGACCGTCGGCGATGACTCACGGTTCGGCTTCGTCAGTGCGGCGGCCCAAGTCCGGAGAGTGTGACGTCGACGAGACGGTGGACGGCTTCCTCGGAGGGCAGCCCTCCGGCGGCGGACAGCGCGTGCAGGCAATAGTCGGCCAGCTCGCCGGGAGAGACGTCGTCGCGGACCGCACCTACCGTGGCGGCTTCGGCGATGACGTCGCGCACCAAGCTGTGCAGCTCCTGCTGAGCCTGGACGACGTGCTGGTCCCGGTGGACGAAGGCGGCGATCTCGCCGTCCCGGCGTCGCTTGTGCGTGATGTGTGCGTACCCGCGCAGGACCGCTTCGAGCCGTTCCACGGGTCCGCCGGCGTGGTCCCGTACCTCGGCGAGCCGGCCCAGGTGGGCGGCGACGTGACGCTCGTGCCAGGTGATCAGGATCGACTGGACGTCCGGAAAGTACTTGTACAGCGTCGCGCGCCCGATCCCGGCTTCCTTCGCGATCTGCGACATCGTCACTGACGCCAGGCCGTGCTCGGCCACGAGCGCGACGGTGGTCTCCAGGACCGCGTCCTGCACGGCGCGGCGATGCGCGTCCATCGTCTCGTCCCACAGCTTCGGCATGGCTCAAGGATACGCAATGGCGATGCAGAAACACTCTGCCTTGACTAAGACAAAGTGTATCGATAAAGCTGGAGGTATCGATCCGGACGAGGAGGAGAGGTTCCCGTGTCCGACGCGCTCCCCACCCATGCCGCCGCACCGACCCGCGTCGGGCCGCAGTCTCTGGACGCTCTGTATGCGGCCCGCCCGCCGTGGGAGCTCGGTCGTCCCCAGCCCGCCCTCCTCGACCTCGCCGAGAGCGGATTGCTCTCCGGCCGGGTACTCGATGTGGGCTGCGGGACCGGCGAGCACGCCCTCATGGCCGCCCGGCTGGGCCTGGAGGCAACTGGAGTCGACCTCGCCGCCACGGCCCTGGCGGCGGCCGAAAGAAAGGCCCGGGAACGCGGCCTTGCTGCGCGCTTTCTGCGGTACGACGTGCTGGACCTGGCAGTAATGGGGGAGCGCTTCGACACAGTGCTCGACTCCCTGGTCTTCCACGGGTTCCACGGCCAGGACCGCTCCCGCTACGTCGACGGGCTGCGTGCCGTGACTGTGCCGGGCGGGCGGTGCTTCCTGCTCTCCTTTTGCGACGAGCCGCCGAACCGCTCCGGGCGCGTTCACCGAGTGACCCCGGACGAGATCCGTGCCGCGTTCGCGGACGGCTGGCTGATCGACGCCATCGACCCGGTTACGGTCGACAGCTCCCTGCCTGCCCTGGCCGGCGGGATCCGCGGCTGGCGCACCTGCCTGACCCGCCTGTGACGCAGTGCCCCGTACCTGAGAAAGGAGCGGTCATGCCGACCGCAGAAGCCCACCTCGCGACCGACCGCGCGAGCCGCTACCTCGTCCAACTCTGCCGCCACCTGCGCCAGATGGATCGCATACGTCACCGGCCGCCCGGCGGTCACGGCGTGGGCCGGATGAAGCCCGAGGTCCAGCAGGTCGACTACACCGACACCCACGGCACCGTACGCTTCGCCGACGGTCAGTGGACCTTGGACGCCACCGCGGACACGCTCACGTTGCGCGTCACCGCCGACGACGAGGAGGCGCTACGACGTCTCCAGGACGGGATTGGCGCGCGGATCGAGAAGATCGGCCGGCGCGACGGACTGCAGGTGCAATGGCGGCGAGTCGGAACCGATGCTCTGCCACAGGAAGAGCGCGACACGGAAGGCGGATCCCCCGGCGCGGGGGGCAGACGCGGTTCGCGGGGAGCCACGTTGGGCCTGGTGGCAGGCGGGGTACTGATCGTCGCGGTACACCTCGGCATCGGCGGCGCGGTGCTGGCTGACGCGAAGTGGACCGGCTGGGCCGCCAACGCGGTCCTGGTCCTCATCCTCGTGAAGCTGTTGTTCATGGGCGGCCACCTGTTTCTCGGGCGTGCCGCGCTGCGTGCCGGCATCGTGTCCCGGCACCGGAGGAAGCGCCGCGAGCGGACCGGCGCCCACGCCACGGGCTGAGCCGATTCCATGATCCGCCGCATCGGCAGGCTGACTGCGCAAACGCACAGACAGTGGGCTCGACTCAGCGGATTTGAACGACCATCTTTTTCTACTGCCTCCGCTGGCCTGCCCCCCTCTTCAATAATCTGAAGGCGGCTCTCCACTCGCGGGTGGAGAGCTGATTCGGCCCCGGGCCGATCCACGCCGTACCGCGCCCAACGTGGAGTACGAGCGTGACTGCCGCCCGTGACCAGGCGCCGGCCGACGGCCGAGGAGCGCCGAAGCGGCCGAGTCCGTCGCCGACCTGTTCGACCAGCTCACCGCCGACTGGGACAGTACCCACGCCACCGGCGGCGACGACCCCCTACGCGAGGCCCTCACCCGCGGCGGTCCGTGCCCGACGGGCCGTGTCTCGAACTCGGCTCCGGCACGGGCCTCTTCACCCCCGGGCTGACGGCCCTCGTTTCGCGAGTGATCAGCGTCTACCTGGCCGTGGGCATGCTGCAGCAGGCGCACGGACGCTCCCCGTGGGGGGTGTGCGGGCCGACGCGAGCAGGCTGCCGCTGGCGGACGCCTTCGTCACCGCGATCGCGGTGATCGACATGCTTCTGTTGCTTGGGACTTGGGACTTGGGACTTGGGACTTGGGACTTGGGACCAGCCCGGGCTCGGGGTGCCCGTTCGACGACTGCCCCGAGCCCGGGCCAGGCCCGGCTGACGATCTACTGCTTGCCGAGCATCTTGTTCATCTTGGTGATCTCGGCCGACTGCGAGGTGACGATCGACTTCGCCATCGTCGTGGCAGGCCCGTAGGCGCCCTTGGCCTGCTCGGTCTTCGCCATCTCGATCGCGCCCTGGTGATGGCTGATCATCATCTGCAGGAACGCCTTGTCGAAGGCGTCACCGGACAGGCCCTTCAGCTTGCCCATGTCGTCGCTCGACATCATCCCGGGCATCGACGAGCCGGAGTGGTCCATCCCCGGCATGCTCTCCATGCCGGACATGCCGGCGTCCGGGACCTTCTCGCCCCAGGACTTCAACCAGCCGGACATGGTGTTGATCTCCGGATCCTGCGCCTGCTTGATCTTCGCGGCCAGGTCCTTCACCTGCTGAGACTTCGCCCGCGAGGCAGCCAGGTCGGCCATGGCCACGGCCTGCCGGTGGTGCGGGATCATCCCCTGGGCGAACGACACGTCCTGCGCGTCGTGCTTGCCCTGTGCGGCAGAAGCGGTGCCCGACGGGTCGGCGGAGGACATCGCCCCCATGCCGTGACCGGTGGAGGCCGACGACGGGGATGAGGAGGAGGAATCGCTGCTGCTGCCGCAGGCGGCCAGCACCGCCGCCGCGGTGGCGGCAGTGGCCAGTGCAACGGTTTGGCGGATGAGAGAACGGCGGGATGCCATGAGAGGTACAACTCCTTGAAGCGCCCGCGCCCACGCGCGGGAATAACGGATTCAGGCAGGCCAGAGCACGCCACCCCGTCAGGAAGGTGTCGTGCAGGCGCCTCTAGATCCGCAGGAGCTGCAACTCGGAAAGATCGGGCGGTGCGCGGCCGTCAACCGCCCCAGGGGCCGGGCCGCTGCCGGCGGTCGCCGCAGGCTCGACACGAGCGGTCAGAGCGGGTGTCAGAGCGGGCGGAACGTACGCAGTAGACGTACCGCCCGCCGCGCATGTTCCTCCGGCGTGGTCCATGACCATGCCACCGCTGCCCGTATCAGACAGCTGCCGGCAGTCTCCACCGACACCTTGGGCAAGCGTGGAGTGATTCCCTGAGGACCCCGCCGACATCATCACGTCGTGCTGGCCCGCAGCCGGCATACCGGCGGGTGACAGGACATGCATTCCCAGCACCCCCGCCACCAGGGCCAGGACCAGCCACATCCAGCGCGCAGAGCTCGCCTCGGAGCCGGTGCGAGCGCTGGACATCATTGGCTCATCGTACGAGGCTCCATGGACCCCAAGCGGACGAACACTCCGTCAAGTGTCTCATCCCACATCGGGCGTCGGCGATCCACGGCCCGAGCGGGAAGGGGGTGAGCGAGCCGGTCATCCTGCGGGCTCCGCCTCCTGGTCGCCGCCGTGCCCATGGCTGTGGCCTCAGCCTTCGACGGCCAGATGGTTCGAGCCGGCCTGGAAGTACCCGCCTCGTCGAGGTCTTCGACATCGTCGTCGCCCGCGAACACGTCGCCTTCTCCAAGCCCGCACCCGACGCCTGCCTGCTGGCCGTGTCGTGGGCGTCGGCGCCGGAGATACCCAGCGACAGGGGCACTCCGATGCGGTCGGTCATCAGGTGGATTTTGATCCTGGCTTGCCACGGTCGGCCGGATTCGGACCGGTCAGTGGCCCACCTTGGCCGCTTGGACCACAGAGCCATCACGACGCCCCCTACCCCCGGGACGCAGCCGGGGGAACTGAGCAGCCAGCAGGATCGTGTGGTCGGGAAGTCCGGCTCGTGACGGTGCGCATGGACGACAGTCAGGTCTCGGGCGCCCCAACCATGGATGTCGGGAGGGCCGTTCAGTGTCCGGTCGGCGGCTGGATGTAGTCCTCCAGGCGGGCCACCGCGAAGCCCTGTTCCCGGATGCGTTTGAGCAGATTCGCGAACATCTCCGTCATGGTGGCGCCCTTGAGTTCCGCGGGGCCGCGGAAGTGGGCGAGGATGATGTCGCCGGGACGCAGTTTCTTGCCTGGCACTTGGTACTGCATATTGCGTACCTGCATGGATTCGCGCCACCAGACGATCGCTCGCGGTCCGCACGCTCCCACCGCGATCTTGGTGTTGTTGTTGTACGCCCCGTAGGGCGGCCGGAAGAGGAGCGGGGCGGTGCCGAACTGCTGGGTGAGGATCTTCTGGTCGCCGCACACCTCTTCCTTCTGGCGGGCCAGTGGGATGGTGTTCATCGCGGGATGGTGCAGGGTGTGGTTCTGGATGTGGTTGCCCATCGCCTGCAGTGGCTTGAAGTACCCGTAGTCCGCCTTGATGGCGTCGTTCATCAGGAACATCGTGATCGGGATCTTCAGGTCCCGCATCATCTCGATGAACTTGGGGTCCTTCTCCAGTCCGTCGTCGATGGTGATGAAGACGACCTTCTGGGATGTCGGTACGTGTGCGAAGACCGGAACCGGGCCGGTCGCGGACAGTTTGATGGGTTTGTCCGCCGGGGGTTCGGGAGCCGCGGCCAGCGGTGTCAGACCCCACTTGTGCCAGGCGGCGGGCTCAGCCATGACGTGCGAGCCGATCCCGGGCGTGCCGCCGGCGGTGGTGGACGCGGGGCCGATTGCGTTGTCACCGTTCGTGCTGCAGCCGCCTACCGACAGGGCCAGGAGCACGCTGGCCAGCGGGGCGTGGAACCTGCCGCCTGTGTTGCGTTGCTTCACCGCACCGGTCTCCTGCCTGCAAAGCTGATCTTGATTCTGCTGGGAAGGTAACCGCGGCATGAAAGGCGACGTGCAGTGGAGGGTGAGAATATGGACAAGATTGCGTCTTTTCTTCCGATCCGCGGCACATGCGAAGCCGAGTGGGACCTGAGTGAGCAGGTCGGGAGGCCGTGGCGTGCGGTGCGTCGACTGCAGTACGAATCGACTCGTCTTCGTCGAAGGCGCGCCAGCCGCCGAAGTAGTGAAGGGCGCCGATCGCTTGCGGGCACGTCGCGCAGCAGTCGCACGGCGGGCCGGGCGCGTTGCTCCGTCCGGGGCACACAGCTCTACGCGGTGACCAAACGGATCGCGGTTCGACGCCATCCTCGCCCCCCTGGTGTCGAGGCGGTCTCCTTCTCGGCTCAACGCCGAACGCCAAGTGCGGGCAGTGGGGCGAGGCCAGCTGAGCCACCGCCAGCAGTACTCGAGGAGCCCGTCGGGAACCGGGATCAGGCCCGGCTTCCGCAGCGTCCTCCGAGATCAGGCTGAATCGCCGAGAGCCCGCCTGACGTCAGTCCACAGCTGCTCGAACTCTGCCGCGGAGATCTCTGCAGCCTGGGGCTGCCCCTGCCAACCGTCCAGTGGGCCCTCCGCAAGAACGCCGTACTGCCGCTCATAGCGGCCCATCGCCGCGAGATCGGCATGATCACGCAAGTGCAGCACCTCTGCCAAAGACGCAGCCGTCACCGGCCGCGAGTCGCTCCCACGGACCTCAATGTGACGCGCCGCCCAGCCGTCGTCGTCGGCCTCGAAATACAGCCACAGATCTTCGTCCTCGTAGTAGGTACGGAACCAGGTCGTCATGCCGCCATCCTGACCCAACACCTGCGCCGTGAAGGCGTTGAGAGTCAGTGCGAGTGGTCGTCGGGGTCCCGGTGGTCGTGGCCCGGGGGACGTTCCGCCAGGGACTGGGCGCGTGTGGTGACCTCGTGCCTGGACACGGTGCACAGGCCGGCGAGCACGTCCTCCAGAGCGGCCAGCCAGAGCTGGTAGTACTTGTACGGCTCGTCCTGCTTCGCCGAGGCTTCCCAGGCGGCGATCCTGGCGATCAGCGCGGCCTGGAATTCCGACCAGGTGAAGGCGCCGGCCTCGTACAGAGTGACGGCCATGCCGAAGGCGCGGCTCTCCCATGGCTCGGCGAACACCAGCTCACCGTTGGAACGGGGCGGTGCGGCCGAACCCTCTATGTCCAGCGGCGCGCTCATGGTGCCGCCACCTTGGCCACGCCGACCATTGCGTCCCTGGTGATCAAGGGCACGAGTTCCTCCTCGCTGAGATGCTCGGTGCCAGCCGGCCGCTCGGGCAGGACCAGCCAGCGCACCTCACTGGTGGAGTCCCGGACGATGATCTGCACGCCTTCGTCGAGTTCGAGTCCCATCTCTGCCAGCACCGTGCGCGGCTCCCTGACCACCCGTGCACGATAGGCTGAGTCCTTGTACCAACTCGGTGGAAGGCCGAGCACCGGCCACGGATAGCACGAGCACAGCGTGCACACCACCACGTTGTGGGTGGCCGGGGTGTTCTCCACCACGACAATGTGCTCGCCCTGCTGTCCCGAGAAGCCCAGTTCCTTGATGGCGGCGGTGCCGTCTTCGAGCAGGCGCCGCCGGTAGTCGGGGTCGCTCCAGGCCTTGGCGACGACCTTGGCACCGTTGAGCGGGCCCACATTGGTCTCGTAGTTGGCGATGATCCCGTTCATCACCTTCGGGTCGATCAGGCCGCGCTCGGTGAGCAACTGTTCGAGCGCCTCGGTGCGCAGCGCCACGGAAGGGGTCTCGTCCGGGCCGCCTGTGGTGGTCATGCGATGGTCTCCAGGTAGCTCTCGTACATATCCACGGTGAGGGCGAAGCGGTCGGCGTCGGCGCCCCACAGTTCGCGTGAGTCGAACCGCACCGAGTAGACGTACTGCGGGTTCTCGCCCATGAAGTGCGCGTTGGTGTCCGGCAGCACATGGGCGGGCTGGACGACGTCCACGACTCCGGTGTGGCCCCGGACGTAGCCGGGCAGCCGGGTGTGCCCGGGCACGGACCTGCTGCTGGCGCGTACGCGCTCGCCCACGCCGAAGGCCGGAGCCGCGTCCACGGAGCGCAGTGAGCCCTCGGCTGTGGGGGCGTAGTCGGGCCGGTTTGGCTCGGGCGCCGGCGGCTCCTCCACATGTTCGCCACGCAGGTTGCGGGCGCGGGCCTCGATCGCGCCCGGCGCAAGGACGGAGTGTTCGGTGAGCATGAGCTGACCGGCGTTGAGCCAGCGCCCGTAGTAGCCCTCGTCCAGGTAGGCGGCCCGGTCCAGGCGCTCCAAGGCGTGCCGGAAGGCGTCCGTGTTGACGCCGCCACAGGCGACGCGGCTGGAGAGAATCGCCAGCGCGAATGCCTTGCGTTCCCAGTCCTCAGCGAAGACGGGTTCATCGTGGTTCGGCGGATGAACGGGACCCCAACCCTGGGTGCCCCCCATGTCGGCGATACCCTCCATGGCATAACCTTTCATTTGCCAGCAATAGCAGACATAGATACTCAAATTGTATTTTGCTGATGCCTCGGTGTCCCGGCGTACGAGGCTGTTGCTGTGGTCTCTGGCGTGTCGGCCGGTCGCTTTCGAGGCCGTTACGTGGCCGCTGAGCGAATCGGAACCAATTGCGAACATGTGCTCGTATCGCGGTCAGGGCGACGGCCGGGGGCGATGCCCTCAGATGACGTGGAGGGTGCGGTGCCCCTGCCCCGTACCGGCGCTCAGGGGCCGGTCGGCCTCACCCAGCGTTCGGCGGCCGCCCTGGTCGCTGGAACGGTGACGGTCTGCGTGTCGCAGTTGATGGGCGAGCAGATCTGGAGGGATTCCTGTCAAAGGGCGACCTCAAGCTCAGGCTCGCGGGGGCCAGGAGGATCTGGAGGCCTCGCGAGCGGCGAATCGCGAGCTGACCAGGGCCCTCAACCAGGCCTACCAACCGAAGAGGATGGCGTCTCCCCAGACTCGGGGAGACGCCATCGCTCTTGGGTGCGGCTCTTGTTACCCCGCCAGGAGCTGCGACAAGCCCCCAAGTAGCCCTGTGTAGTGCACACTTCGGTCTGTGATCGGCGTTCGGTGCGATCAGGGCGGTTGTGCTTGTGCTGGCCGCCGCCGTCGAGGAGGGCCGGGAGCTGTCCTCGATGAGAGGCATCCTGGCCCACACGGCCTACCTTCTGCTGGTGGCCTGGCGGCCCGGCCTCACTTCAGGTGCCGGGTGAAGAACTGGGACGCGGCTGCCCCCTCGAACTGCGGGACGCCGGTGTGGCCGCCCATGTTTGCGTGCAGGGTCTTCTCCTTGGTGCCGAAGGCGTCGAACAGGTCCAGGGCCGCCTGCCGGTCGTTCCCTTCGTCGTCCCACTGCAACAGGACGTGCAGCGGAATGGTGACCTGGCGGGCCTCCTCGAACATGGCGCGAGGCACGAGACTCCCGGCGAACAGAACGGCGGCCGAGATGCGAGGCTCGACCACCGCAAGGCGGACGCCGATGGAGATCACTCCCCCCGAGTACCCGACCGGGCCGCAGATCTCGGGCAGCGACAGGAGGGCGTCCAGGGCGGCCTGCCATTCCGGGACCGCCTTTTCGACGAGCGGGAGGATGAGGGCGTCGATGATCTCGTCGCCGACCGGCTCGCCGGCCGCCAGCGCCCGGCGCAGGTCGGCGCGGGCCTGCTCGGCGGCGGCCCATCGGGGCCGGTCACCGCATCCGGGGAGCTCGATGGTGGCCGTGGCGAAGCCATCCGCCGCGGTGTGCCGGGCCCGGGCCACCAGTCGGGGGTACATCTTCTGCAGTCCGAGCGGGGAGTGACCGAGCAGGATCAGCGGCGTCGGTGCGGATGCGGATCCAGGCGTCCACAGGATGCCGGGGATCTCGCCGAGGGTGAATTCGCGTTCCAGGACGCCGTCGTCGAGGCGCTGTTCGGAAGTGAATCGCATGGTCGTGCCTTTCGGGAGTGCTCTTGAGTGGCGCTCCCGGACGACCTAGCGTCCGACCGTGACCCCGGAGGGGAGCACCCATGTCGATACTGCGTTCACGGGTACCACCTCCTCGTTCTCTCGCACGGCCTCCGGAAAGGTAGCAGTGGTCGCCGTGGTTCTCCAACAGGTTTTTTGTGGAGGCTCCATCCGTTGATCTTGCGTGGGTATACCCGGCTTCAGCCGGGGAGGGAAACGCATCCTCGAACCGTAGGCGCGCACCGCCGGAGCCCGCTGCACTGTCAGTGGCCTGCACTATGTTGACCCCAAGGACCGAGGGGGGTGGGCTGGATGATCCGTGCGTACAAGTTCCTCATGCGGCCCACGGCGGGCCAGCAAGGCGCGCTCGCGGAGATGCTGCGTGATCACTGCTCGCTGTACAACGCCGCGTTGCAGGAACGCCGCGATGCCTGGCGGCACGCCTCGAAGACGACTGTGCGATACGGCCGGCAGTCCGCCCAGCTCAAGGACATCCGCGCC
>NZ_JBSGDB010000270.1:0-12104 GCF_053602155.1 Streptomyces sp. NPDC004561 | reverse complement strand
GGTAGCGCAGGTGGAGTGGTTCTGTACGCCTTACTTCATCGGCGCCAGGTGATCTTTGCTGGAAAGCCTGGTGCTGGACCTGCGCTCCGCCGCCTACGCGGCGGCCTGGAAGCCGAAGGGCGCCGTCGCCGGGCGGACGGCGACCGTGCGGGTGCTGCACGCGCCGACGCGGAAGGTCGTCAGCCACTTCAACAAGGCGACCAAGGGCCGGATCGTCCGCGGCCTGCTGTCGGCCGGCGCCGTGCCGCGGGACCCGGCCGAGCTGGTGGAGGCGCTGCGGGGGCTGGGGTACGTGGTGGAGGCCGGGGTGCCGGACCGGGCGGGGAAGCCGTGGTCGCTGGACGTGCTCGTGGAGGAGATCCACTGAGGCACCGACCCTCGCATTGCAGCATGCGCAACGCTCATTGCGTATGTTGCAGCGGCTGGGCACGATGAGGGGATGACCTCGCCAGTGCCCTCGCTTCCGGCTGTCTCCGTGCTGGATCTCGCGCCCGTCGTGCCCGTGCTGGTCCTCTCCGACGCGGCCGACGCGGTGCCGCTGGCGCGGGCCCTGGTCGCGGGCGGGCTGCCGGCCGTCGAGGTGACGCTCCGGACCCCGGCCGCGCTCGACGCCGTCCGGGCGATCGCCGGCGAGGTGCCCGGGGCCGTGGTCGGCGCGGGCACGGTGATCACGCCGGAGCAGGCGGGGGCGTGCGTGCGGGCCGGGGCGCGGTTCCTGGTGAGCCCCGGGTGGACCGAGGCGCTGCTGGAGGCGATGCGCGGGTCCGGGGTGCCGTTCCTGCCCGGGGTGTCGACCACCTCCGAGGTGGTGGCGCTGCTGGAGCGCGGGGTGCGGGAGATGAAGTTCTTCCCGGCCCAGGCGGCGGGCGGCACGGCCTATCTGAGGTCGCTGGCCGGTCCGCTGCCGCAGGCCCGCTTCTGCCCCACGGGCGAAATCGGCCCGGCGACCGCGCCGGAGTATCTGGCGCTGCCCAACGTCGGCTGTGTGGGCGGCAGTTGGATGGTCCCGCCGGACGCGGTGGCCGCCCGGGACTGGGCGCGGGTCGAGGCGCTGGCCCGGGAGGCGGCGGGGCTGCGGCGACCCGGCTGACGACCTGGCCAAGGGCGGCGCCGCCCGCGGGCGCCGGGCCGCGCCGTCGTACCCGTCGCGGACAAGCTGTCGTACTCGTCGCGGACAAGCTGTCGTGCCCGTCGCGGACAACTGGGCGCATGACCACCCTCGCCGTTCGGCCGGGAACTGCTGCGCCGGCGCACCGCCGCTGTCGGCCGGTTACGCCCCCGCCTACCCGGAGTCATCGCTGGACGCGGCCGAACTCGGGCCGGTGCGCGAGGCGTTGGAGCGGATCCTCGAAGGGCATCTGCCGTATCCGGCGGTGGTCGCGGGCCCGCGCGGTGAACTCGTCGCGGGGAACGCGGCGTTCGGGGTGCTGACGGAGGGCGCGGACCCCAGCCTGATGGAGCCGCCGGTCACCGTGCTGCGGCTGGCGCCGCATCCGCGCGGTATGGCGCCCCGGGTGGCCAACCTGGAGGCGTGGGGGCGGCACATCGTGGAGAACCTGCGGGCGCGGGCCGCCCGCGGCCCCGACCCGCTGCTCGACGCGCCGGACGAGGACCACCTCGGGTTCGCGGTGCCGCTGCGGCTGCGGCTGCGGAGGCGTTCCTGCCGGCACACGCGGAGACGGCACGGCTGCTGCGCGGGCGTGAGGCCGCGGACGTGGGCGTCAGCGCAGGTGGGACGTTTCGTTGAAGAGCCGGACGCTCGCGTTGCCGTCCGCGTAGTACGCCACCGCCGACAGGGAGGCGGCGGACAGCTCCATGCGGAACAGCGACTCGGGCGGGGCGCCGAGGGCGAGGCGGACGAACTGCTTGATCGGGGTCACATGGGTGACCAGCAGGACCGTACGGCCCGCGTGGGCCGCGACCAGCTTGTCCCGGGTGGCCGCGATCCGGGTCGCGGTCTCGGCGAAGCTCTCGCCGCCGCCTGTGGGGTGGGCCGCGGGGTCGGCGAGCCAGGCGTTCAGGTCGTCCGGGTGGCGCTCGCGGACCTCGCCGAAGGTGAGGCCCTCCCAGGCGCCGAAGTCCGTCTCGCGCAGGCCCTCGTCGACAGCCACGTCCAGGCCCAGGCGGGCGGCGACGATGGCGGCGGTCTCGCGGGTGCGGGTGAGGGGGGAGGCGAGGACGGCCTCGACGGTGCCGCGCCGGGCGAGTGCCTCGGCGACGCGGTGGGCCTGTTCGCGGCCCGCGTCGGAGAGGGACGGGTCGGTGCCGCCGCTGCCCGAGAAACGCTTCTGCGGGGTGAGGGGTGTCTCGCCGTGGCGCAGGAGGACGAAGGTGGCGGGGGCGCCGAGGTCGGGGGCCGCGCTCCAGCCGGGCGCCGACGTCCGCTGTGTGCCCGGGGTGACCGGGCGCTGCTCGCCGGGAGGCGCCTGTCCGGCCGCACGGCTGTCCGCGGCCACGGACTCCGCGGACGACTCCGACGGGGACCACAGCCGGCCCTTCGCCCCCGCGTCCATCGCCTCGTTGGCCAGACGGTCGGCGTGCTTGTTCCGGTCGCGGGCGATCCACTCGTAGCTGACCCGGTCGGGCGGGAAGACCGCCTTCGCCTGCGTGGCCAGGGGCTTCATGTCGGGGTGCTTGATCTTCCAGCGGCCCGACATCTGCTCGACGACGAGCTTGGAGTCCATGCGGACGTGGATCGCGGCGGTCGCGTCGAGGGCGTGCGCCGAGCGCAGGCCGGCCAGCAGCCCCCGGTACTCGGCGACGTTGTTGGTGGCGATGCCGATGTACTCAGCGGCCTCGGTCAGGGTCTGCCCCGTCACCGCGTCGCGCACCACGGCGCCGTAGCCCGCGGGCCCGGGGTTGCCCCGCGACCCGCCGTCCGCCTCGACGATGAACTCCCGCACCCCTGAAGCCCCTTACAGACCCGACTCGGCCGTGCGCACCAGGATGCGGCGGCAGTTCTCGCAGCGGACCACCGTGTCCGGCGCCGCCGAGCGGATCTCGTTCAGCTCGGTGATGGCCAGCTCCTGGCGGCAGCCCTGGCAGGTGCGGGCGTACAGCTTGGCCGCGCCGATGCCGCCCTGCTGCCCGCGCAGCTTGTCGTAGAGCTTGAGCAGGTCGGCCGGGACCGAAGCCGCGACGACCTCGCGCTCCTTGGTGACCGAGGCGGCCTCGCCGTCGATCTCCTCGAAGGCGGAGTCCCGGCGGCCGGTCGCGTCGTCGATCTTCGCCTGGACGGAGCCGACGCGCTCGGTCAGCTCGCTGACCCGCTCCTGCGCGCCCTCGCGGCGCTCCATGACCTCCAGGACCACGTCCTCCAGGTCGCCCTGCCGCTTGGCGAGCGAGGCGATCTCGTGCTGGAGGTTGGACAGGTCCTTCGGCGAGGTGACGGCTCCGGAGTCGAGGCGCTGCTGGTCGCGGGTGGCGCGCTGACGCACCTGGTCCACGTCCTGCTCGGCCTTGGTCTGCTCGCGGGCGCAGTCGCTCTCCTCGGTCTGCGCGGCCACGAGCAGGTCGCGCAGCTGCGTGAGGTCCTTGGTCAGCGACTCGATCTCGGCGTGCTCGGGCAGGGACTTCCGCTTGTGCGCGAGCTGCTGCAGGCGGAAGTCGAGGGCCTGGACGTCGAGGAGTCGGATCTGGTCGGCGGGCGCGGCGTTCAGTTGGGGGCTCCCATTAGCTAGTGGTGACGGAGGACGCCGCGTGGGCGGTCCAGGGGTCGGTGACCGTCTTGGAGACGTGGACCCTGAGGTCCCAGCCGTGACGGTCGGAGATCTCGTCGAGCTGGCTCGCGGCCAGCTCGCACCAGGGCCACTCGGTGGCCCAGTGCGCCGCGTCGAGCAGCGCGAGAGGACTGTGCGCCAGGGCCTCCGAGGCAGGGTGATGGCGCAGGTCGGCGGTGAGGAAGGCGTCGACGCCGGCCGCGCGGACCTGGTCGAAGAGGCTGTCGCCGGAGCCGCCGCTGACGGCGACCGTGCGGACGAGCCGGTCGGGGTCGCCGGCCACCCGGATGCCCTGCGCGGTGGCGGGCAGCCGCTCGGCGGCGCGGGCGGCCAGATCGCGGACGGTCAGGGGGTGGTCCAGTTCGCAGACGCGGCCGAGGCCCCGGCAGCCCTGCGGGTCGGTGGGGTCCGGCACGAGCGGGCGTACGACCCGCAGGTCGAGCGCGCCCGCGAGGGCGTCGGAGACGCCCGGGTCGGCGGTGTCGGCGTTGGTGTGGGCGACGTGCAGGGCGATGTCGTTCTTGATCAGCGTGTGCACGACACGGCCCTTGAAGTGCGTCGCCGCGACCGTGGTCGTCCCCCGCAGATAGAGCGGGTGGTGGGTGACCAGCAGGTCGACGCCTAGCTTCACCGCCTCGTCGACGATCTCCTGCACGGGGTCGACGGCGAACAGGACCCGGGTGACCTCCTGGTCGGGGTCGCCCACGACCGTGCCGACCGCGTCCCAGGACTCGGCCCGCTCGGCGGGCCACAGGCTCTCCAGCGCGGCGATGACTTCTGACAGACGGGGCACGGGAAAAGGCTACCTGGCTGTTCCACGGGGCTGTACCGCCATCCGTCCCCCGGTTCCCGGTCAGCACAGTCACCCTCCCTTCCTCTGAGGAATCGCTTCTGCACCACCCGTATGTGTGAAGCCGGAGGCGGCCGTCCCACGGCCGTGCGTACGAAAACTAGCTTCGTCGCCGGAGGTGGTCGAGCGATGACGGCCTGTGCGATCGAACCCCCGTCGACCGGAGAGGACGACGGTGCGCCGGGGCCCCGGTGCACCCTCACGGCGGACGGCGCGTACGCCGCCCGGCTCGCGCTGGACGGTGACTGCTGGTTCCCGGAGCGCTGGACGCTGGACGGCCCCGAGCCGTACGCGGTGCCGCTGCCCGGCAACCAGCCGGAGGAGCCCGGCACCGAGGTGCAGCCCATGGGGGACGGCCGCGTGCTGATCCACCGGCTGGTGGAGCGGCGGCACGTCTTCGCCCTGCTGTACCCGACCGGACCCGGCACCGGCGAGCTGACGCTCGGCGCGCTGGAGTGCCCCGAGCCCGGCATCCGGCTCACCCTGCTGCCCCCTGCCCCGGGGGGCGTGCGGGCGTACGCCGTCGCCGCGGGCCCCCGCTCCGGCGTGGTGTGGCAGGTGGCGGGCGGGGCCTTCGGCCCGCAGCGGCTCGCCGAGGTGCCGGGGCGCTGCTCGGGCGGGGTCTGGCTGGACCGGGACGGGCGGCTGCTGGCGCTGGACCGGGAGCTGGACGGGCGCACCAAGACGGTCGTGGTGGACCTGGAGCGGGGCGAGGTCTCGCCGCTGCTGCAGATCGCGGACGACAGCGACGACCGGCTGCTGCTCGCCGACCCCGCCAGCGGGCTGCTGCTGATCTCCTCCGACGCGCCCTCGCCGGGGCAGGAACGATTGGGCTGGGGCGTGCTCGGCAGCGCCCTGCCGGTGCGCTTCCCGGACTGCCTGCGGCTGCCGGAGTGCACGGTGACGCCGTTCGCGATCCAGCCGGAGCAGGCGCTGATGCCGGAGAACTGCGCGGTGGCGCTGCGCCTCGACGGCTCGTCCGGCACCTGGGTGGGCGTCTGGCGGCCGGCCGGACGGCAGGTCACGCATCTCGCGGCGCCACGGGGGTGGCTGACCGGCACCGGGCTGTGGACGCGGGACGGGGTGCTGCGGCTGCCGTACGCCACGGAGGAGACCCCGTGCGGGGTGGCGGAGCTGACGGCGCCCGCCGGGGAGACGGGGACCGCGCCGCGGAGGGGGGCCGCGCGAGCGGAGGGACCGGGGGACGCGGGTCCGGCGGATCCGGTCCCGGAGGGCACGGCGGCCGGGGCGCCCGAGGCGTCCCGGCAGGCGCCGGAACCGGACCCTCCGGGGCCTGCGGCGACGCGTCCGATGCCGTTGCAGCAGGCACCCCTGGGACGTCTTGTAACGAAGTAGTGCCGGTCGGCGTGTGCGCCTGGATTCGGCCCGTGGTGTGCCGGTTACACTCGCCCGGCTGTACGAAAGATCATGTTGACGGGGTGAATACGTCCGATGAGCGACACCAGCACGACGGAGCAGCTGTCTGCCGACTCTCAGGAGACCGCCGGCCACGGCCGGCACCGGGGCGCGATCGCGGCCCAGGAGAGTGACGCGGCTCCTCACGGCAAGCACCGCAAGCCGGCCGAGGAGAGCGTGGAGGCGGCTGCCTGACGAGTCGTAGACCAAGAGGGGGTGCCCGGCCGGGCACCCCCTCTTTTCCGTTCCTCAGCCCGTCTCCCGCCTGAGGCCCAGCACCTCCGCCGCCGCGAAGGTCTCCCCCGGCGGCCGGTCCGCGTAGTGCGGGCCGAGCAGCGCGTCGAGTTCGTCGTAGGTGAAGGTCTCCTGCTTGCTGTCGAACCTGGCCCGCACCCGCGGCCGGTCGACGATCGCGACCATGCCGCCGTGGACGACGAGCAGCTGCCCGTTGATCCGGGCGGCGGCCGGTGCGGCCAGGTAGCCGACGAGCGGGGCGACATGCTCGGGGGCGAGCGGGTCGAGTCCCTCGTCCGGTGCCCGGAAGCCGGCGAAGACGTCCTCGGTCATCCGGGTCCGGGCGCGCGGGCAGATGGCGTTGACGGTGACCCCGTACCTGGCGAGGGCGAGCGCGGTGGAGGTGGTCAGGCCCACGATCCCGCCCTTGGCCGCCGCGTAGTTGGGCTGTCCCGCGGAGCCGGCGAGGAAGGCCTCGGAGGAGGTGTTGACGATCCGTCCGTACACCGGTCCCCCGGCCGCCTTGGACCGCTCGCGCCAGTGCGCGGCGGCGAAACGGGTGGTGTTGAAGTGTCCTTTGAGGTGGACGCGGATCACCGAGTCCCACTCGTCCTCGGTCATGGAGAAGACCATGCGGTCGCGCAGGATGCCCGCGTTGTTGACGAGGACGTCCAGCTTGCCGTACTCGCCGATCGCCGACTCGACCAGTTCCCGGGCCTGGGCGAGGTCGGCGACGTCACCGGTGTGGGCGAGGGCCCTGCCGCCGGCCGCGCGGATCTCGGCGGCGACCCGCTCGGCGGGCCCCGCCGACGCCTCGCCGGTGCCGTCCCGGCCGCTCTGCCCGTAGTCGTTGACGACGACGGCCGCGCCGAGCCGGGCCAGTTCCAGCGCCTCGGCCCGGCCGAGGCCGCGTCCGGCGCCGGTGACGATCGCGGACAGTCCCTCCAGTGGCAGTGACATGCGCCGCGTCCTCAGATCTCGATGCACGTACGCAGGGCGGTCCCGGTACGCATCTGGTCCAGCGCCTCGTTGATCTCCGCCAGCCGCACCCGGTGGGTGATCAGGCCGGCCAGGTCGATGCGGCCGGCCCGCCACAGGGCGATGGTGCGCTCGTAGGAGCGCAGCACGTCCCCGCCGCCGTACATGGACGGCAGGATGCGCTTCTCGTCGAAGAACAGCTCGAACATGTTGAGCTGCAGGAAGTCGTCCATGGCGCCGGCGCCGACCACGACGAGGGTGCCGCCGCGCCGGGTGTTCTCGTAGGCGGTGCGGGCGGTGGCGGAGCGGCCGACGACCTCGAAGACGTAGTCGAAGCCCTCGCCGCCGGTCACCTGCTGCCTGGCGTCGGCCAGTTCCTCGGGCGAGACCGCCCTCGTGGCGCCGAAGCCGAGCGCGGACTCGCGCCGGGAGGCGACCGGGTCCACGGCGACGATCTCGGCTGCGCCCTTCAGCCGGGCGCCCTGGACCGCCGAGATGCCGACGCCGCCGCACCCGATGACGGCGACCGACGAACCGGGCTCCACGTCGGCCGTGTTGAGCGCGGCGCCGAGACCGGTGGTGACCCCGCAGCCGATCAGCGCGGCGATGTCGTAGGGCACGTCGTCCGGGATCGGGACGGCGCAGCCGGCGTCGACCACGACCTCCTCGGCGAAGGTGCCGGTGCCCGCGAAGCCGAAGACGTCACCACCGGAGCGCCTGAAGTTGGGGGTGCCCGCGTTCATGAACCCGGCCAGGCACAGCTCGGTCTGCCCGCGCCGGCAGGCGGGACATGCGCCGCAGGCGGGCAGCCAGCAGATGACGACCCGGTCGCCCTGCCCCAGGTGCCGTACGCCCTCGCCGACCTCCAGGATCTCACCGGCGCCCTCGTGGCCCGGCACGAACGGCGCCGGCTGGGGCAGTACGCCGTTCATGGCGGACAGGTCCGAGTGGCACAGCCCGGTGGCGCGCACCCGGACCCTGACCTTGCCGGGGCCGAAGCCCACCGCCTCGACGTCGTCGAGGACCTCCAGCTTCTCCTGGCCGATCTCGTGCAGTACGGCTGCGCGCATGGTGCGGCTCCCCTCGGGATGCTGGTTTCAGGAGTGCTCTACGACGGTGTCCGCGAGGACCGGAGCGTCGTCCCGTCCGGCGGCGTCCACCGTCACCCGCACCCGCCCCTCCTCGTCCCACATGCGGATGCGCAGGGTCTCGCCCGGGTACACGACCCCGGCGAACCGGGTGGCGTACGAGCGCACCCGGCTCACGTCGCCGCCGAGCAGCGTGTCGACGACCGCCTTGAGCGTCATGCCGTAGGTGCACAGCCCGTGCAGGATGGGCCGGTCGAAGCCGGCGAGCTTGGCGAACTCGGGGTCGGCGTGCAGCGGGTTGTAGTCGCCGGAGAGGCGGTACAGGAGGGCCTGGTCGGGGCGGATCGGACGCTCGACGGTGCGGTCCGGGGGGCCGGTGGGCGCCTCGCGGCCGGCCGAGGGGCCCCGGTCGCCGCCCCAGCCGCCCTCGCCGCGTACGAAGATCTGGGCGTCGTTGGTCCACAGCGGGCCGTCGGCGTCGGTGACGTCGGTGCGCAGCACGAGGACGGCGGCCTTGCCCTTGTCGTACACGGCGGCGATGCGGGAGGTGGCGGTGGCGGTGCCGGCCACCGGGATGGGCCGGTGCAGTCGCAGGCTCTGGCCGCCGTGCAGGACCTTGGCCAGGTCGACGTCGACGCCCGGCATGGACAGTCCGCTGATCACGCCGGGCGAGCCGGCGCCGGCGACGGTGGCGAAGCTCGGCAGGACGTGCAGCCGGGACTCCAGGGTGTAGCGCAGCTCGTCCGGGTCCGTGGCGGGGGTGCCCGCGCCGATGCCGAGGTGGTAGAGCTGGACGTCCTTGGCGGTCCAGGTGATCTCGCCGGAGCGGGGTTCGGCGGCGAGGGCCAGGGCTTCGTCGATGGGCATGGGGCTCCTGAGGGGTCTCAAGACCTCGGCACGGCCGTCCGCACCGTCGGCCGCACCGAGGTCGTCCACGGGCGGATCTAGAACGCGTTCCAGTCCGGCGCCCCCTGTATAGCCCAGCGCCGGACAGTTGTGAAGGCTCCTGACGCTGTGTCAGGTGAGGTCGGGCGGGACATTTGTACTGCCCGGGTCCGTACATGCGCATCTGCCCCGCGCGGGCCGCGTTCCCTAGCGTCGTAGGCATGACACAGACGAAGCACACCGCCGTGTCCTTCGCGGGGGTGGTCAGGACGTACGGTGCCGTGCGCGCCGTGGACGGCATGGACCTGGACATCGCGCCCGGCGAGACGGTGGCCCTGCTGGGCCGGAACGGCGCCGGGAAGTCGACCGCCATCGGGCTGCTGCTCGGGCTGCACGAGCCCGACGCCGGTACCGTGCGGCTGTTCGGCGCGGCCCCCGGGCGGTCGGTGCGCGCGGGCAGGGTGGGCGCGATGCTCCAGGACGCCCGGCCGGTGCCCCGGGTCACGGTCGGGGAACTCGTGGGCTTCGTGGCGTCCCGCTATCCGGCGCCGATGCCGGTGGCGCGGGCCCTGGAGCTGGCCGGGGTCCTGGAACTGGCGGGGCGGCGGGTGGACCGGCTGTCCGGCGGGCAGGTACAGCGCGTGCGGTTCGCTCTCGCGCTGTCCGGGGATCCCGCGCTGCTGGTGCTGGACGAGCCGACGGCGGCGCTGGACGTGGAGGCACGTCACGCCTTCTGGGACGCCATGCGCGCCTACGCCCGGCGCGGACACACCGTGCTCTTCTCCACCCACTATCTGGAGGAGGCGGACGCCCACGCCGACCGGATCGTGGTCGTCGACCGGGGGCGGATCGTCGCCGACGGCACGGGCGAGGAGCTGCGGCGCGCGGCGGGCGGCAACCTGGTCTCGGTCGACCTGGCGGGCCGGGACCCGAACGGGCTGGCCCTGCTGCCCGGCGTCCGCTCGGTGGAGGTGCGCGGCCACCGGGCCCGGCTGCGCACCGACGACTCCGACGCGACGGTGATCACGCTCGCCGGACTCGGCGCGATCCGGGGTCTCGAGGTCGCCCCGGCTTCGCTGGACGACGCGTTCCTCGCCCTCACCGCGGGCGACCGGGTCCCGGAGGCCGCGTGATGCTCGCCTACGTGACGCTGGAGGTGCGCCGCACCCTGCGGGACGCCGGGTTCGTGATCGGGGGGATCGCGATGCCGGTGATGATGTACCTGCTGTTCACCAACCTGGGGTCCGACGACGGCGGTTGGCGGACGGCCGCGATGGTCGGCATGGCGGCCTACGGCGCGGTCGGCTCGGCGCTGAACACCGGCGGCGCGGTCGCCGAGGACCGGGCGGTCGGCTGGCTGCGGCAGCTGCGGGTGACGCCGATGAGCCCGCGCGAGGTGGTGGCCGGGCGGACGCTGACCGGCTCGGTGACCGTGCTGCCCGCGATCGTCGCCGTGCTCGCGGCGGGCGGCCTGGTGAACGGGGTCCGGCTGGCGGCCTGGCAGTGGGCGGCGATCGCGGTGCTGCTGTGGCTCGGCTCGCTCCCCTTCACGCTGCTCGGTCTCGGCAACGGCTACCGGCTCACCGGTCCCGCCACCGGTGTGGCGAACATGGTGTGCAACCTGGGACTCGCGGTGCTCGGCGGCCTGTGGTTCCCGGTCGGCCTGTTCCCCGGCTGGCTGCGCGCCCTGTCCGCGTACACGCCCACCCACCGGTTCGCCGAGCTGGGCACGTCCGTCGCGGACGGCCACGCCCCGGGCGCCGGTGCGATCATCGTGCTGACAGCTTGGCTGCTCCTGTTCGGTTCGTACGCTGTGCTGTCGTACCGCCGTCGGGCGGGGACCATTTGACCGGGGGGAATCAGGAAATGGTGTGGAAGACCGTGTCCTGCCAGGCGCGGGCCTGGCAGGAGACCCGGCTCGCGTGGAAGTCGGAGCACGAGCGCTGGAAGGCGGAGACCCGGCGCTACAAGGCCGCGCAGCGCGAGGCCCGGAAACGGGGCGAGGCCCCGGCCGTCGACGACCCCGGGCCGCCGCCCACCGGATTCGCGCTGTTGCCGTGGCTGCTGATGGGCATGGGAGCCTTCTCCAACCTCCTCCAGGGCAGGACCACCAATCCGGTGGTCGGGGGCCTCGGCCTGCTCCTCTTCAACACGCTGTACATCTACGTCACCTTCCGCTCCTTCGACCGGGGCAGGCGCGAGGCGCGGTCCACCCGGGTGGCACTGCTGGTCATGGGCGTGCTCACCACGGCACTCGCGCTCGGCTACGGCGGCAGCTGGCTGATGTTCTTCCCGCTGCTGGGCCTCGCCACGGGCGCCGCGCTGCGCGGCCCCTGGCTGGGCCGGGCCGGGATACTGCTGGCCGTCTACTCGGCCGCGGTCTCCGGCGGGCGCGGCGGCTGGTCGGACGCCACGAACATCGGCTACGCCACCTTCCTGTCCACGATGGTCACCGCCGCGATCCTCGGCCTGTCCGAGGCCGTACGGGAACTGCGCGCGGCCCGCGAGGAACTGGCCCGGCGCGCGGTGGAGAAGGAGCGGCTGCGGTTCTCCCGGGACCTGCACGATCTGCTCGGGCACACCCTGTCGGTGATCGTGGTGAAGTCGGAGGCGGCCCGGCGGCTGGCGCCGCGCGACATGGACGCGGCGCTCGGGCAGATCACGGACATCGAGTCGGTGGGCCGGCAGGCGCTGACCGAGATCCGCGAGGCGGTGACCGGCTACCGCGAGGGCAGCCTCGCCACCGAGCTGACCCGGGCCCGGTCCGCGCTGTCGGCGGCGAGCGTGGAGCCGGTGGTGCGCCAGTCCGGGACGCCGCTCGCGCCGCAGACCGAGGCGCTGCTGAGCTGGGTGGTGCGCGAGGCGGTCACCAACGTGGTCGTCGAGCTGCTCCTGCAGGCGAAGGAGCTGGGCGTCCAGCGGGTGTCGCTGAAC
>NZ_JBSGDB010000269.1:0-12155 GCF_053602155.1 Streptomyces sp. NPDC004561 | reverse complement strand
GCCGACGCGGGCCGCCCGGAGTCGTGGACTCACCGACTGGTCAGAGGCAGACCAGAACGCTCGCCGCCGAGACGCAGGAGAGCAGGCTCGCCGTGCTGGCGCCGCCGTGGTTCTCGTCGGACTCGAGAGCCTGCAGGTCGAGAAGTGCCATGATGGTTGTCCTTTCCCATTTTTTGGGGACGGGGTTGTGTCACGACTCCGTCAGGTTGCGGAGCCGCGTGTGGGGGCCGCCGACGGCGGCGGGAGGAAGGGCAGGTGCGCGGTGCCCTCGTCGGTGCGTTTGTCGTCCAGGGCCGACGCGAGGGCGAGCAGGCACCCCGCGGTTCCGGTGGCGAGGTCCATGGACAGACGCATCATCTGGTGTCCGGGGAAGGCCAGTTGGCCCTGGTAGTTCATCGCGAACCAGCCGAGTCCGTCGATCTGCGCCGCCAGCCGCTCCCGGGTCGCGCCCGGCGTGCCGCTGCGGGCCAGGTGGAGGATCATCCCGGCGCGGCCCTGGAAGAGGCCCGGCTGGGCGTAGAAGCGTGAGGTGGCGGCGGTGAGGATGCCGGCCCGGGCGCGCTCGAACTCGCCGTCCGGGTCCGGCCCTTGCGCGGCCAGGTAGTCGTCCAGGACCATGCCGATCCCGGCGCTGCCGTCGCCGAGGTACGGCAGCGTCCGCCAGCCCTCGTCGACCTCCAGCCCACCGGTCACCTCCTGCCGGACGCAGACGGCCAGGTCCCGGCGCAGCGCCTCGGCGGCGGCCGTGCGGAAACGTGCCTCGCCGGTCTCCTCGTACCGCCTGAGGAGGAACAGCGCGGGCCCGGTCGCGCCACGCAGCAGCCCGGCCCGGCGGCGGGGCGTGTCCGGCAGCGGTTCCGCGAGGCGCCGTACGAGGATGTCGGCGGCCTCGGCGGCGCGGTCCCGCAGCTCCGGCTCGCCGGTGGTCTCCGCGAGGCGGCCGAGGACCAGGCCCAGCCCGGCGAGACCGCCGTGCAGGTCGGCGGCGAGGCTGCGCCAGTTCTCGCGCAGGATGCCGTCCACCAGGTCCAGCGCCCGCTGCCGGTGGCCGAGCCGGTCCAGGACCAGTGCCACGCCCGCGAGGCCGTCGTACAGACCGAGCGGGGTGCCGGGGGGCGGGGGAGCGGTGTGGCCCAGCAGCCAGCGCTCGCCCTCCTCGTACCGGCCGGCCCCGGCGGCCTCCAGGGCGTAGAGCACCCCGGCCGCGCCGTGCGCGAGCCCGAGGCCCCCGCCGTCGGAGAACTGGGCGATGTCACCGGGGAAGAGCCGGTCGTCGCGCTCGGGGGTGGCGGAGGCCAGCAGGGCCTTGACCATCGAGTCCCGGCTGTAGGGCCAGTCGCCCGGCACCACCGGCGGCGCGGACCTGCTCTGCCGTCCCGTGCCCGTGCGGTCCCGGGTGATCTCCGCGACCGCCTCGTCCAGGAAGGCGCGCGGCACGTCCGGGAACTGCTGCGCGATCACCTCCGCCAGGTGCGCGGCCTTGCCGCGGTCCACGACGAACAGCGTGGTCACCGGCAGGAACAGGGCGATCCGCAGACAGGCCAGCGCATACCGGTCGACGTCCGGGCCGCGGCGGTCCGGCGGGGCGAAGAAGCCGGGGTGGGCGACCGCCTGCCGGGCGTTCTCCTCGGCCGGTGCGGCGGCCTCGAAGTCGATGAGGAACACCGACTCGTCGTCCGGGGCCACCATGATGTTGAAGACGTGCAGGTCGTTGAAGACCAGTCCGCGTGCGTGCACCGCGGCCACCGCCCGCTCCACCGCCGCGTGGATGCGCAGCGCCCACGCCGTGTACTCGGCCACCTTCGCCGGGTCGGGGTCGGCGGTCAGCAGCGGATGCCGTTCGGCGAAGAACGAGTTGAGCGGACGGCCCTCCAGGAAGTCCATGACCAGGAACCGGTGGTCGCCCAGCGTGAACCAGTCGCGCACCTCGGGCACCACCCCGGTGCCGGCGACCCGTTCGAGCGCCTCCTTCTCCCGCTCCAGCCGGGCCACCGCGTCCGCGCCGTCGGCGGCCAGCCCCGCGTGCGGCCGGCCCTCCTTCAGCACCACCCGGCGCCCGTCCCGGCTGTCCGTGCCGGCGTACACCCCGCCGCCGTTGGAGAAGTGCAGTGCCTTCTCTATTCGGTACGGCAGCTCGCCCACCGTCGTGGTGTTGCGCGCGTCGAGGTGCGGCCGCAGGAACTCCGGCAGCGTCACCCACTCCGGCACCTGGAAGGAGGGCGCCCGCCGGTCCGGCACCAGGTCGGCCACCGCCGGGACCAGCGAGCCGCGCTCGTCGACCACGTACCGGCGCGCGAAGGCGCCGTAGCGGACGTAGAGCGGCCCGTCGTGCCAGCGCAGGTCGGTGAGGATGTACGGCCCGTCCAGGCCCGCCAGCAGCTCGCCCAGCTCCGTCAGGATCCGGTGCAGCTGCTCCTCGTCGGCCGGGTAGACCGTGACGAACTTGCCGCTGGTGTCCCGGCCCGCGTACTTGGTGTTGCGCAGGTGCAGCAGGTGGGGGCCGGGCACGAACTTGAACGGGATCCTGCGCGGCACGCAGTAGTCCCACACGGTCCCGGCGATCCGTTCCGCGTTCGCCGCGGTCGCCGACGAGTGGATCTTCCAGCCCTGGGCCGGCGACGCCTGCGGCGCGCCGTCCGCTTCGAGCGGCGTCAGCATCAGCCAGTCGCCGGTGCGTGCGGCGTGCCAGCCGTCCGGGACGGCGCGGCGCGCCGTCTCGAACAGCGGGGCGGGCTCACCGCCGTCCGTGGCGAGCCGATCGGGCGTGTCGTAGAAGTGCCCGTCGGCCAGCGCGTACACCTCGTACCGCTTGTCCATGCCCCTCCCGCCCTCGTCTTGGGTGACGGGTAGACACTCGCAGGAGTCGGCAGGTCGCGGACAGTCACGGGTGTCACGAGCCGGCTGTGCGGAACGCATAGGTCAAGTTGTGTTCGGCGGCTTTCGAGTGCGTGGGCCTCCAGAAGTACACCGAGCGTTCACAGGGGCTGCGCCGGAGGCTCACACGCGCTGTAATGGCGAACGTGGTGAGTGAGGGCGCCGCTGCGGTCGGCAGAACGAGGACGGAGCGTGCCGAAGCCGCCCTGGAGGCGCTCACCGCGCTGCCCGACACACCCGACCGGCTTCGTCGGGTCCTCGAGCAGGCGCTTGTGTGCGCCGGGGCGGCCTTCGCCGGTGTGTACACGCCAGGCGACGATCCCGCGCTGCTCTGTCTCGCCGAGTCGGCGGGCCTGCCACGCACCATGTACGGCCTCCGGGACAGCTACCCGGCCGACGTCCGGTCCCCGGTCGCCGAGACCCACCGCACCGGGCAGCCGCAGTGGCTCGGCCCCGAGGAACTGGCCGGCTGCCCCGACGCCCGGCGCACCCCCTCCCCGGACTTCTCCATGGCCGTGCTGCCGCTGGGGCCGACGGGCAGCGGCTGCATGCTGGCCGTCAGCGAGCACCCCGGCGGCTTCGACAGCGACGACCGGGCCTGCCTGGAGCTGATCGCCCGCGCGATCGTCGTACCCACCCCGGCCGGTGTCGCGGGCGACACCGGGGAACTGTCCCCGGACGCCTTCAACCTGGCCATGGACACCGGCCGGGTCGACGTCGGCGACGCGATCCTGCCGCTGTTCGGGATCGGCGAGGAGGCCTTCGACGGCCGGGTGGAGACGCTGCTCGGGCTGACCGTGCCCGAGGACCTGCCCGCGCTGATGTCCGTGGTCGAGGCCGACCACATGTCCATCGGCGAACGCGAACTGGAGTTCCGCGTCCTGCAGCCCTCCGGGCCGCCCAAGTGGCTCAGGCTGCGCGGCCGGATGCTGCCCGGCGGGGAGGGGCGTACGGCCCGGCTCGTCGGCACCGTCGCCGACGCCTCCTCCCTGCGCTCCGACGTCACCGACGTGGCCCGTGTGCAGCGCCTGGCCGCAGCCCTCGCCACCGCCGGCACCGTCAAGGACGTCGGCCAGGCCGTCGTCGCCGCCCTGCGCAAGCCGCTCCAGGCCGACCGGATCGCGCTCGCCGAACTGGAGAACGACCGGCTCGTGGTCACCGTTCTCGACCCGCCGGAACCCGAGGCCTGGCCCGAGGTCTGGCGCACCGAGTGGCGCACCGAGTGGCCCGACGCACCGGTGCGGGCCATGCCCACCCTCGCCGCCGCCCTGCGCGAGGGCCGTTCCCGGATCTGGCCGGCCGGCACCCCGCTGGAGCCCGCGCTCGCCGAAGTCGGCCCCGGCGGCCTCGCCGTGCTGCCACTTCCCGCCGGCGGCCGGATGGCCGGTGCCTGCCTGATCGGCTGGGACAGCCCGCACGACTTCGCCCCGGACGAGCGCGCCCTGCTCACCGCCTGCGCGGCGCTGACCGGCCAGGCGCTGCTGCGCGCGCACGCCTTCGACGCCGAGCACGAGCTCGTCGGCATGCTCCAGCGCACCCTGCTGCCGCGCCGCCTGCCCCGGCTGCCCGGCGCGGTCGCCGTCGCCCGCTATCTGCCCACGACCGAAGGGCTGGAGGTCGGCGGCGACTGGTACGACGTGATCCCGCTGGCCGACAACCACGTGGCCCTCGTCATCGGGGACGTCCAGGGCCACAACGCGGGAGCCGCCACCCTGATGGGCCAGATGCGCACCGCGCTGCGCGCCTACGCGGCCGAGGGCCATGCCCCCGACGTGGTCGTGGCGCACGCCAACCGGCTGCTGCTGGACATGGAGACCGACCTCTTCGCCACCTGCGCCTACGTCGACGTCGACATGGAGCAGGGCACCGCCTGGTGCGTGCGCGCCGGCCATCTGCAGCCCGTGCTGCGCCACCCGGACGGCACGGCGGAGATCGTGCAGACCGAGGGCGGTCCGCCGCTCGGCGTGCTCGCCCAGGCCGAGTTCCCGATGACCCCGCTGCGGCTCCAGCCCGGCTCGGTGCTCGCGCTGACCACCGACGGCCTGGTGGAGTCCGCCGACGCCGACCTCGACGTCGGCATGGACCGGCTCGCCGCGGAACTGGCCGCCGCCGACCCCGCCCACCTCGGCCTGGTCGCCGACGCCCTGCTCACCGGCGCGCATCGCGGCGACGACGTGGCGCTTCTGCTGATGCGCTACGACGGCATGGCCGTACGGCCGTTGCGCGAGAGCTGGACGGTGTGGCGGGTGCCGGAGGCGGTCCGGCACGCCCGCCGCTTCACCCGGCGCACGCTGCGTACCTGGGGGGTGTCGCAGGACACCCTCGACGCGGCCCTGCTCGTGGTCTCCGAGCTGGTCACCAACGCCCTGGTGCACACCAGCGGGCAGGTCCGCCTCGACCTCAGCCTGGTCAACCACCGGCTGCGGCTGGCCGTCGCCGACGCCTCGCCCCGCAGCCCCATCCAGCCCACCAGCATCGGCTGGGAGGCCACCGGCGGCCGGGGCATCCTCCTCGTCGAGGCCGTGTCGGCGGCCTGGGGAACCGTCCCGGTCAGCGGCGGCAAACAGGTCTGGGCCGACCTGGTCCCGAACGACTGACACGCCGGCGTATGACGGGGGCTCCGGAGGGCGCCTGGGGGCGAACCCGTTGGTGGGGGTGGGGCTTTGTCGGTGGTGGAGGGCGTGGGCGGGCGGACCCCGGGCGCGAGGTGGGCCTCGTCGGGTGGCTCCCGTCCATGGTGACGGGCCCGGCAGGAGTCGGCCCCGGACGCGCCGGACCCCGCGAGTAGCCCTCCCGGGTGTGGCGGGCGGTCCGGCGTGGCGGTGGCCTGGGCGGGCCGGTCCCCCGGCTGCCGGAACGGACTCGTGACCGCGTCCCCGGGTGCGGTGACGGACCTGTGAGCGTGTCCCCGGGCGCGGCGGCGGATCCCGCGGGTCGTCCTCGTTCGTCGGGGTGGCGCCGAGGCGGGTAACGGTGGGCCGTTCGGAGCAGGCTGGACAGGCGGCTTGGGCGGGCCGCCCCTAGGGTCGGTGTGTGGCTCACACCTTCGAAGAACTGGTGCAGAAGCAGCGGGCGGCCGACGCGGCCCACACCACGGTCGAGGACCTGCGGGAGACCTACGGGCCGCCGGCCGAACGGCGGATGACCGGGGCCCAGTCGGGCACCTACGAGACGGCGCTGCGCGCCTGGCGGGACCTCGCCCGGGACGTGCAGACCGCGGTGAGCGAGTACGCCAGGGAGACCGGCCGGTCCCGCGCGGAGATCGAGGCGGAAGTGGAACGGGCGGCGGCGGCACCGGAGGACCAGTGAACCGAGGCGCCCGCCGCGGCGAGCGCCTCGCCGACGCCCTCGACGGCAGGATGCCGCTCACCGAGGGCGGCTCGCTGCTGCGCAAGGCGTTCCCCGAGCACTGGTCCTTCCTGCTCGGCGAGATCGCCCTGTACAGCCTGGTGGTGCTGATCCTGACCGGTGTGTGGCTGACCTTCTTCTTCCATCCGGAGATGCGCGAGGTCGTCTACACGGGCTCCTACGTGCCGCTGCGCGGGCTGCTCATGTCGACCGCCTACGAGTCCACCCTGAACATCAGCTTCGACGTGCGCGGCGGACTGCTGATGCGGCAGACCCATCACTGGGCCGCGCTGGTCTTCGTGTCCGCGATCGGCGCGCACATGCTCCGGATCTTCTTCACCGGCGCCTTCCGCCGCCCCCGGGAGCTCAACTGGGTGATCGGGACGACCCTGTTCGCGCTGTCCCTCGGCGAGGGCTTCGCCGGCTACTCGCTCCCCGACGACCTGCTCTCCGGCACCGGACTGCGCATCGCCGAGGGCATCATGCAGTCCATCCCGGTGGTCGGCACGTACGTGGCGTTCTTCTTTTTCGGCGGCCAGTACCCCGGCCACGAGGTCATCACCCGCCTGTACCCGCTGCACATCCTGCTGCTGCCCGGCGCGATCCTCGCCCTGGTGGCGGTGCACCTGATCCTGGTGTTCTACCTCAAGCACACCCAGTGGCGCGGCCCCGGCCGCACCAACCGCAACGTGCGCGGAAAGCCGCTGGTCCCGCAGTTCACCGCCGCCTCGCTGGGCCTGAACATGACCGTCTTCGGCCTCATGGTGATCCTCGCCGGCGTCGCCCAGATCAACCCCATCTGGAACTACGGCCCCTACGTGCCCGACCAGGTCTCGACGGCCTCCCAGCCCGACTGGTACGTGGGCTTCCTGGAGGGCTCGCTGCGGCTCGTGCCGCCGTGGGAGACCAACTTCGCCGGGCACACGCTCATGTGGAACGTGCTGCTGCCGGCCGTCGTGCTGCCCACCCTGGTGTTCGTCGTGCTCTACGCCTACCCGTTCGTGGAGCAGCGCCTGACGGGGGAGTGGCATCGCGAGCAGCACCTGTGCGACCGGCCGCGCGAGCGGCCCGTCCGCACCGGACTCGGCGTGGCCGGCACGGTGCTCTTCGGCGTCCTGATGCTGGCCGGCGGCAACGACGTCATCGCCGCCACCTTCCACGTCTCCGTCAACGCCATCACGTGGGTGCTGCGCGTCTGCTTCGTCGTGGCGCCCGTCCTCGCCTTCCTGGTGACCAGGTGGGTGTGCCGGGCGCTGACCGAGGCCGAGCGGCAGCGGCTCGAGGAGGGCGTGCCCACGGGCGATGTCCGGCAGAGCGTCACCGGCGGCTACGACACCGGCCACGAGCCCGTCGAGTCCTTCCGGCCCGGCGCCCCGCGCAGGCCCCTCACCGGTCCGCGTACTGGAACGTCAGGCCGAACACCCCGCGAGCCAGAATCCCCAGACCGATGAGGAACAGCCAGAGCCCGTAGACCACGCCGGACGCCGACACCGCGAAACCCGCCGCGGTGATGATCGGCCACGAGCTCTCGTCCGGGAAGAACGCCACCGGCCCGGCCGCATCCGCCACCTCGGCTTCCGTGCGGTCCTGCGCGCGCGGCCCCCGGCGCCGGTACTGGACCAGGCAGAAGAACGACACCAGCGCCGCCATCGCGGCCGCCACGATCAGCGCCGCCGTGCCCGCCGGCTCCTTCGACCACAGCCCGTACAGCGCGGCGGACCCGCCGAAGAACAGCGCCACCCCGCCGAACAGCATCGACTCGGCCTTCATCGCACGCTCTCCTCTCCGGCGGGCTGCTCGGCCTCCGGATGATGCAGTTCGAAGGCGGGCGCGTCCGAGCGGATCCGGGGCAGCGCCACGAAGTTGTGGCGCGGCGGCGGGCAGGAGGTCGCCCACTCCAGGCCGCGCCCCCAGCCCCACGGATCGTCCAGGGTGACCTGCTTGCCCTTGGCGGCGGTGCGCCAGACGTTGTACAGGAACGGCAGGGTGGAGATGCCGATCACGAACGCGCCGACGGAGGAGATGAGGTTGAGCAGGGTGAAGCCGTCCGACGGCAGATAGTCGGCGTACCGGCGGGGCATCCCCTCCTCGCCGAGCCAGTGCTGCACCAGGAAGGTCATCTGGAACCCCGGGAACAGCAGCCAGAAGTGCCACTTGCCGAGCCGCTCGTCCAGCATCTTCCCGGTGAACTTCGGCCACCAGAAGTAGAACCCGGCGAACATCGCGAACACCACCGTGCCGAACAGCACGTAGTGCAGGTGGGCCACGATGAAGTAGGAGTCGGTCAGATGGAAGTCCAGCGGCGGTGAGGCGATCAGCACCCCGCTGAGCCCGCCCAGCAGGAACGTCACCAGGAAGCCCAGCGACCACAGCATCGGCGTCTCGAACGAGAGCGAACCGTTGAACATCGTCCCGATCCACGCGAAGAACTTGATCCCCGTGGGCACCGCGATCAGGAACGACATCGCGGCGAAGAAGGGCAGCAGCACCGCCCCGGTCGCGAACATGTGGTGCGCCCACACCACCGCGGACAGCATGGTGATCGCGATCGTCGCCCCGATCATCGGCAGGTAGCCGAACATGGGCTTCCGGGAGAAGACCGGAATGATCTCCGAGACGATCCCGAAGAACGGCAGCGCCACGATGTACACCTCGGGGTGGCCGAAGAACCAGAACAGGTGCTGCCACAGCAGCGCCCCGCCGTTCGCCGCGTCGAACACGTGCGCACCGAGCTTGCGGTCCGTCTCCAGCACGAGCAGCGTGGCCGCGAGCACCGGGAACGCGGGCAGGACCAGGATCGAGGTGAACAGCACGTTCCAGGTGAAGATCGGCATCCGGAACATGGTCATGCCGGGGGCGCGCAGGCACACGATCGTGGTGATGAAGTTGACCGCGGTCAGGGTCGTGGACACACCGCTCACCACCAGGCCCATCGCCCACAGGTCGCCGCCCGCGCCGGGCGAGAAGTAGGCGCTGTTCAGCGGCGCGTACGCGAACCAGCCGAACGGGGCCGGACCGTCCGGCACCAGGAACCCGGAGATCACCATCAGCCCGCCGAACAGGTACATCCAGTACGACATGGCGTTCAGTCGCGGCAGCGCCAGGTCCGGCGCGCCGATCTGCAGCGGCATCACCGCGTTCGCGAACCCGGCGAACATCGGCGTCGCGAACAGCAGCATCATGATCGTGCCGTGGATGGTGAAGAACTCGTTGTAGGTCTGGTCGGTCAGGAACTGCAGGCCCGGCTGGGCCAGTTCCGCGCGCATGCCGAGTGCTAGCACGCCGGCCACCAGGAAGAAGCAGAACGCCGTCACCATGTACAGCCGGCCGATCACCTTGTGGTCGGTCGTGGTGGCCCAGCGCAGCAGCGCACGCCCGGGCCGCGGGGCGGGCGCCAGGTAACGTACGACGATCTCGTGGGTTTCCGGCAATTCGGGCAACTCGGTCATCGCGGGCGACGCTACTCCCGGTGACCTGGCGCTCACCCGCGCCACGCCCTGTGCGTCCACCGTCGTGCCCGGCCGCAGTTGCGCCGATCGGCTGACGAGCCAACGGTCAGGCATCCGTCCGGGGTCGCCGGGTACCCGGCGTGCATGAACACAGCCATGTACCTAGCAGCCGCCGGCCGACAGGTGTTCGGTTACGTTCTCATCCTGATCGCGGGCGTGGTCCTCGCCGCCGGGCTCATCTGGGCCTTCCGGCTCGGCTTCAAGGTGCGACAGCAGGAGTCCCCACCGCCCCGCCCCGACGAGCATCCCAAGATGCCGCCGTCCGGCCCGGTGCACGAGACCAGCGAGGTGCGCGAACCCGACGAGGTGCCCCGGGCCGCGGACGGGAGCGAGCGGCTCACCCCCTACCAGCTCGGCAACGTCGGCAGCCGGCGCGCCGAGGACCAGCACCGCCGGCGCTGGTCGCCCGGGTCCAGCGGTTCCTTCGGCGGCGGTGGCGGCGGCCGTACCTGAGCGGCCGGCCCGCAGGTGGCCGGTTTGCGTGCTCACGGGGGCGGGGACTCGGCCGGTCACCCACCGATGCGCACGGCCGGGCCGGCCGAACCGCCGACCGGTGTGCCACAAGCCAGAAGGAAGATGAAGCGTTGTGACCGCGCAAGCAAGTGAGAAGCCCGACCTCCCCTACGCCGAGACCGGCTGGTCGAAGGCCCGCCGCAGGCGGGGCAAGGGTGTGCGCACCTGTCTGCCGGCCGTCCTCGACCGCGCCGCCGGCCGACAGCGGGACACGGTGGCCGAGGACAACATAGTCCGGGGCGAGGACTGAGCGGGGGGCGCGCAACGTCATCCATGGGTAAAGCACTGTCGGCATCAGGGTCATGTCGTCGCAATAATCCGGCCATCCAAAGGATGGTCCGATCCGGACGATCGCCATTAGGGTGTGGCGAATGAAGGCTCTGGTGCTCTCGGGCGGCACCGGCAGCCGGCTGCGCCCGATCACCCACACTTCGGCGAAACAGCTGGTACCGGTGGCCAACAAGCCCTGGTCGAGATCCTCGGCCGGTACCGGCCCGACCTGGTGACGGTCCTGGTCGACACCGCGCCCACCGGCCAGCTCCTGGTGTTCGGCGCCGACCCCGCCGGCACCGTGCTCCAGGAGAAGTACGACGAGATCATCGCGGAGTTCGAGGTCGCCGACCCGCAGAAGGTCCCGGAGTCCGTCCTGGAGCGCACCACGGCGGTCAGGCCCGAGGAGTTCCTCGCGGCCGGCTTCTGGAAGCCGCTGGCCGCCGCCCGCAACCGGGGGACCGGGCGCTCCCGCGGCTGGGAGCCGCTGCGCCGCGCGCTGGCCCCCTACGCCGTCAGCCGCTGAGGTCCCCCGACCGCAGCCGCTCGTAGTGGGCGGAGCAGTCCGCGTACACGGGCAGCAGCCCGGACCGCTCGGCCTCGGCGAGCGTCGGTGCCTCGGCGTCCTTCGCCGACAGCACCGGCTCGATGCCCTCCGGCCAGGTGATGCCCAGCTGCGGATCGAGCGGGTGCACCCCGTGCTCGCGGCCCGGCCCGTACCCGGTCGAGCACAGGTACACCACCGTGGCCTCGTCGGTCAGCGCCATGAACGCGTGCCCGAGGCCCTCCGCCAGGAACACCGCGCGCCGGGCCTCGTCGTCCAGCCGTACGGCCTCCCACTGACCGTAGGTGGGGGAGCCGACCCGGATGTCCACCACCACGTCGAGGACGGCCCCGCGCACACAGGTGACGTACTTGGCCTGGCCGGGCGGCACGTCCGCGAAGTGGATGCCGCGCAGCACACCGCGGCGGGACACCGAGCACTTGGCCTGCGCCAGACCGAGGTCGTAGCCGGTGGCCTCGCGGAACTCCGCGCCCCGGTACCACTCGTGGAAGCTGCCCCGGTCGTCCGGGAACACCTGGGGCTCCAGCACCCAGGCGTCCGCCATCCCCAGTCGCCGCACGCCGTCACGCCTTCCGTCTCGTGGTCGTCCCCGGCACGGCGCCCAGCAGACGCCGCGCCACGCGTATCAGCCGCCCCAGCGGCCCGGGCCGTCCCGGCCGGGCCACCTCGACGCCGCCGCGGCCCGCGATGAGCAGCAGCGGGAGCCCGAGTACCCGGCCGCCGGGCAGACACAGCTGCGTCCGCCAGGTGGCGCCCTGCAGTTCGCGCCTCGGCACCCCGGTGTCCAGCAGCGAGTGCGCGCCGTCGGCGGGGGTCAGCACGGCCGGCCGGTCGACGACGCGGCCCGAAGCGGTGCCGGTCAGACGGAAGGTGGCGTCGGTGCTGTCCGGCACGTACAACGGCAGCGCGAGGGTGAGCGCCTCGGCGTCGGAGACCGCCGCGTCCGCCGGGGTGAGCCGGTGCAGACCGAGGGACTTCACGGCCCGGTCCACGTCCAGGGAGAGGTTGCGGTACTGCTTCGTCCAGTACGGCAGGACCACCCGGCCGGCGACGACCCCGGCCGGCGGCTGCGCGGG
>NZ_JBSGDB010000268.1:0-12159 GCF_053602155.1 Streptomyces sp. NPDC004561 | reverse complement strand
CGCCCGCGGGATGTCCCGCTTGGGGTTGGCGCTCTCACCGGCGAGCTGGTCGGCCTGCTCGAAGCCCAGCAGCGCGAAGATGATGCCGCTGGTGGAGACCGCGGACAGGATGCCCTTGGCGCCGTAGGGGCTGAAGCCGTCGGCCGCGGTGAAGTTGCTCGCGTGGAACTGCGCGATGGCGAACACGAAGATCGTCAGCAGCGGGACGCCGACCTTCCACCAGGTCGCCGCGCTGTTGGTGCGGGCCAGCAGGCGGATGCTGAGGAAGTTGATCGCGGTGATGACCGCCATCAGGCCGACCGCGACGGCGATTCCGGGCGGGGTCAGGACGTGTTCGCCGCCCTCGATCTTCTCCCAGCCGCTCGCCCAGGAGTAGTGCTGGGCGTACGTGATCATCGCCAGCACCTCGATGGGCGCCACCGTGGCCGCCTGCAGCCAGGAGAACCACCCGAACGACGCGCCCGCCGCTCCGCCGAACGCGTAGTGCGGGAAGCGTGCGGTGCCGCCGGAGACCGGGTACATGCCGCCGAGTTCGGCGTGGACGAGCGCCAGGATCAGGATCGCGACCCCGCCGATGGCCCACGAGATGATGGCCGCGGGTCCGGCCGCCGCCAGGGCGCCCTGCGCGCCGAACAGCCACCCGGAGCCGATGATCGACCCCTCCGAGGCCCAGATGAGCCCGACGAAGCCGATCTCACGCCTCAGTCCCGGCCGCTGGTTCCGCTGCGCGGGGACTTCTTCCGATTCCGACACGGCCATGACCCACACCCTCACGAATCGGGTGATGTTTGTTCACATCTTCCCACGATGGCGCGAACCCGCCAGTCCGTTCGCGCATGCGTTTTCGCGGGGTGCGGCGGCACCTGACGGCCGGTCGGGGAGGCGCCCCCGGCCGGCCGCTGTGACGTCAGGACCGGGTCGGCCCACCGGTCCCGGTGCCGTCGGACTCGGCGAGGACGAACGAGAACTCCGCCCGTTCGGCCCGCAGGTGGTACCGGGGCAGCGGGCCGGGCCCGCAGGACTGGGAGCCGATGCCGTGCTGGCCGTGGTCGAGGTTCACCCAGACGGTCCCCCCGGGCACCAGGTCGCGCAGGTGCGTGGCGGCGTCCAGCTGTTCGGTGGTCCAGCGGCGGACGGTCAGGAGGAACTCCGGGTCGCCCTCGACGCGCAGGCCGCCCAGCTCCGCCCAGCGGACGTCGATACGGGCGCCGTTCTCCTGCGGACGCACGTACGGTGTCTGCAGCTCGTCCACGGTCGACTGCCAGCGGCCCACCATGGCCGCCGACCGGGTGTCCGGGTACGCCTCGCCGGGACCGCCGCCGAACCAGCGCACCCGGTCGGCCGAGGACAGCCCGAAGCGGACGCCGAGCCGGGGCAGCGGCACCGTCCAGTCGCCCTCCGGGACCACGGACACGGTCAGCCGCAGCCGGTCCCCGTCGGACGTCCAGCGGTACACCGCCGACAGGCCGAGCTCCCGCGCGGCCGGCGCCACCCGGGTCCGGACGGTCAGCGCGTCCTCGCCGGACTCCACCGCGTCCAGGCGGTGCCGCATCCGGTGCAGGCCCAGCCCGCGCCAGAGCGGGCCGTACCGGAGGTCGCTCTGCCAGGCGGCGCCGTCGTCGTTGTCGGTGGTGGCCCGCCACACGTCCAGACGCAGGCCGGTGACGGGGGCCGCGCCGACCGACCTCAGGGCGCCGGTGCGCGCGTCGAAGGTGCCGGGGCCGAGGGTGATCACACCGTTCCCGGACAGCGGCCGGGCGGTCGCCGGGACGCGCGGGATCCCGCGCTCGGACGCGGGCAGCTGCCCCCAGGCGACGACGTGGTCCTTCGGCGCCCAGGGGGTGTCGGCCGCGAGCACCGCCCGGACCGTCCAGTGGGCCTCCCCGCCCGGCGCGCCGGGCGGGGGCGCGGGCAGCTTGACGTCGGCCGACCCGCCGGGCGCCAGCGCGGGCACCGACAGCGTGCCGGACTCCACCGTCTCGCCGTCGACCTGGTACGACCAGGACAAGGCGAGTGCCGACAGGTCGGCCACGTCGTACTTGTTGGTCACCCGCACGGTGCCGTCCGTGCCGTCACCCGTGATGCCGACCGGCTCGATCACCTTCTTGTACTCGGCGAGGCCGGGGGAGGGCCGGCGGTCCGGGAAGAGCAGGCCGTCGCAGACGAAGTTGCCGTCGTGCAGCTCCTCGCCGAAGTCGCCGCCGTAGGCGTAGCCCAGCTCCGGATGCGCGATGCCGTGGTCGATCCACTCCCAGACGAAGCCGCCCTGGAGCCGCTCGTACGACTCGAAGAGCCGCTGGTAGTCGGCGAGTCCGCCGGGGCCGTTGCCCATGGCGTGGCCGTACTCGCACAGGAAGAAGGGCAGCCGGCGTCGCTTGCCGGGGCCGCCGTCCAGGCCGCGGCCGATCCGCTCTACCTCGGCGTGGTCCGCGTACATCCGGGAGTAGACGTCCGTGTCACGGCAGTTGAGGTCGCCCTCGTAGTGGACGAGGCGCGAGGAGTCGCGGCCGCGGATCCACTCGGCCATGGCGGTCAGCCCACGGCCGGTGCCCGCCTCGTTGCCGAGGGACCAGAGGACCACCGACGGGTGGTTCTTGTCCCGCTCGACCATGCGGGCCGCGCGGTCCAGCAGGGCCGGGGTCCAGCGGTCGTCGTCGACGGGGTTGTCCCGCCAGCCCTGCTCGGTGAAGCCGTGGGTCTCCAGGTCGCACTCGTCGACGACCCACAGGCCCAGCTCGTCGCACAGGCCGAGGAAGGCCGGGTGCGGCGGGTAGTGGGAGGTGCGGACGGCGTTGATGTTGTGCCGCTTCATCAGCAGCACGTCCTCGCGCATGGTCGCGAGGTCCAGCGCCCGGCCCCGCTCCGGGTGCCACTCGTGCCGGTTGACGCCCTTGAGGAGCACGGGCCTGCCGTTGACCTTGATCAGGCCGTCCGACAGCTCCACCGTGCGGAAGCCGATGCGCAGCGGCACCCGCTCGCCCTCGGTGGCCAGCACACCGTCGTACAGCCGCGGCACCTCCGCCGACCAGGGCTCCACCGGCACCGTCACCGGCTCGCCGGTCGCGGTGTCGATGCCGAGGTCCGGCACGGTGACCCGGCCGGACACGTCGGAGTCCACGCGCAGGGTGCCGGAGCCGGTGCGGTGGTCGTAGGAGGCGTGCACGAAGAAGTCCTGGACGGCGCCGGCGGGGCGGTGCAGCAGGGTGACGTCCCGGAAGATGCCGGGCAGCCACCACTGGTCCTGGTCCTCCAGGTAGGAGCCGGCCGACCACTGGTGGACCCGGACCGCCAGCACGTTGCCCGTCCGCCTCAGCAGAGGGCCCACCGTGAACTCGTGCGGCAGCCGGGAGCCCTTGAACTCGCCGAGGTCCGTGCCGTTCAGCCACACCCGGGCGCAGGACTCCACGCCGTCGAAGCGGAGCAGGGCGCCCCCGTCCGCGGGCCAGTCCTCGGGCAGGTCGAAGGTGCGCAGATGGTCGCCGGTCGGATTCTCGGTCGGCACCCGCGGCGGGTCGACCGGGAAGGGGTAGAGATGGTTGGTGTAGACGGGGGAGCCGTGCCCCTGGAGGACCCAGTGACCGGGGACCGAGATCTCCGCCCAGCCGCCGGCGTCGTACCCCTGCCCGGCGAAGGAGTCGTCCTCGGCGCCTGCGGTCTGCGACAGCCGGAACCGCCACTCGCCGTTCAGGGAAAGGGACTTGGCGTCCGAGGACGCGTACCAGGCGCGGGGCGGCAGCGCCCCGGAGCCGGGTGAGACGTCCTCGACGTAATCGGTGACGGGATAGGTCCGCACGGGCATCGGTCTCCTAGCTGGGCGGTGCGGTACGACTCCTTGCGAGGGTGGTGCGTCTGGTGCCGGTCCGCTGCCCGGCGCACTGCAGCGCCCCCTCCAGCGCGAACGTGGCCGCGCCGAGGGACACCGGGTCGGTGGGGATCGGGGAGAGGACGATCTCGGTGGCGGCCAGCGGCCGGCGCAGGGCGTGCCGGGCGACGGCGCGGCGGACCTCGTCGAGCAGCGGCTCGCCCAGCCGGGCGGCGACCCAGCTGCTGAGGACGACCACTTCGGGGTTGAGGAGGTTGATCAGGTCGGAGACGCCGGCGCCGAGGTAACGGGCCGTGTCCCGGACGACCTTGAGGGCGACCGGGTCGCCGTCGGCGACCGCCCCGGCCAGCGCGTCGATGGTGGCCGTCTGGTCCCCGGGGTGCAACAGGGCCGATTCCGGGCTGAGTTCGCGCAGGTTCTGCATGATGCCGGGCGCGCCGACGTACGTCTCCACGCAGCCGTGGTTGCCGCAGTGGCACAGCCGGCCGTCCAGGACCAGCGTGGTGTGCCCCCACTCGCCGGCGCTGTTGTTCACGCCCCGGTGCAGCCCGCCGCCGAGGGCCAGTCCGGCGCCCACCCCGGTGCCGAGGTTGACCACCACGGCGTCCCCGCGGCCCCGCGCGGCCCCGAACCACAGCTCGGCGACCGCGCAGGCGCGCAGCGGGTTGTCCAGATACAGCGAGTGGGCGATGTGTTCGGCGAGCAGGTCGAGCAGCGGCACGTCGTGCCAGTCCCAGTTGGGCGCGTACTCGGCGACGCCGGTGTCCCGGTCCACCTGGCCCGGCACGCTCACCCCGACACCGAGCACCCGGGCCGCCCCGGCCCCGGCCCGCGCGACCACCGCGCCGACGGCGGCGGCCACGTGCCCGACCACCTGCTCGGGCCGGCTCTCGCCGGGACGCATGTCCTCGTCGGCGCGGGCCAGCACGTTCAGCGCCAGGTCGAACAGCTCGACATGGACGTAGGTCTCCGCGATGTCCACGCCGATCAGCGCGCCCCCCGAGGCGTTGACGGCGACCAGCCCCCGGGGGCGGCCCCCGGCCGAGTCCTCGAAGCCGACCTCGGTGATCATCCGGAGGTCGAGCAGCTCGCCGACGAGGGTGGCGACCGTGGCGAGGCTCAGCCCGGTGGCGGCCGCCAGCTCCTGCCGGGAGGTGGGAGACTCGGCGATGATCTGGCGCAGCACCTCGTAGCGGTTCGCGGTGCGGATGTCACGCGATGTGCGCTTCACGCGGCTGCCCCTCAGGTCCCGTCCCGGCCGGGGCGGGATCGGCACCGGCGCGGACGTCAGGTTATGGGCCGGGAGCGGCTTTCGACAAGGGCTTAGGAAAGGGGCTGGAGAAAGTCCGCCGCCGTGCGTCGCCCCTCAGTCGTCGAGAAGGCCGCGGACGAAGGCGTTGGTGAACTTCCCGGCGGGGTCCAGGGATTGGACCAGGGCCCGGAAGTCGGGGAGGCGGGGATAGCGCCCACGCAGGACCGCCGACGGGATGCCGTACACCTTCCCCCAGTGCGGGCGCGGGCCGAACGGCTCCAGCACCTCCTCCAGCCGGCGCACCACCGGCAGCACGGCCGCCTCGTCCCGCACCCAGGTGAAGTGCAGCGCGACCGAGTCCCGCGCGTGGGCCGGGCTGAGCCACTGCGCGTCCGCGGCGACCGTGCGCACCTCGCAGGTCTGCAGGACCCCGGCGACCGTCTCGCGCACGCCGTCGACCGCGTGCAGCGCCTCCACCGCCGCCGGCCGGGGCAGCAGGTACTCCGACTGGATCTCCTCGCCGCTGCTCGGCGTGAACTCCGCCCGGAAGTGCGGCAACCGCTCGTGCCACGGGCCCGGAACGCCCAGCTGTTCGGTGCAGTTGGCCGCAGGCATCCCCGGCACCGGGTGCAGCGGGCCGGACGCGGGCCGCGCCCACGGGAAGTCCGCCGCGGGCCGGTCGGTGCGCCGCTTCACCCACACCTGCCGGAAGCCCGGCCGCCGCCAGTCCGTGAACAGGCTCACGCTGTACCCGGCGGCCGCCACGGCCGCGAAGTCCAGCCCGTCGAGCGGGAGTTCGGTGAACACATGCTGTGCCACCCCGAACGCCGGCTCCAGGTCGAGGGTGAGCGCGGTGACGACGCCGAGCGCGCCGAGCGAGGTCACGGCGCCGTCGAACCGCGCGTCGCCCCGGGCGATCGTCACCGTCGAACCGTCCGCGACGACCAGCTCCACCTCCCGCACGGCCGACGCCAGCGGGCCGTTGCCGACCCCCGAACCGTGGGTGCCGGTCGCCACCGAGCCGGCCACCGAGATGTGCGGCAGCGAGGCCAGGTTGGCCAGCGCGAACCCGTGCGCGTGGACCGCGCGCGCCAGTTCGGCGTACCGGACCCCGCCCGACACCCGCGCCGTACGGGCCGCCGTGTCGACCTCGATCACCGGCGGCAGGCCCGCCGTGGACAGCAGCACGCCGTCCGCGCCCGGATCGGGGATCCGGTTGAAGGAGTGGCCGCTGCCCAGCACCCGCACCCGCGGGCTGCCGGCCACGAGGGCCCTGAGCGCGTCGAGCGTGCCCGGGCGGTGGAACTCCTTCGCCGTGTACGTGATGGTCCGCGCCCAGTTGGTGACCGCCCCAGCGGTGCCGGCCGTGCCTGTCATCCGTGCGTCCCTCCGGGAGAGTGCGTGTTCGTTGACCCTCTCATTCGCCGCCGCCTACCGTGGAGAACGGTTGCTACGTCGCGTCGCCGAGCGGAAGGCCACCTCCTTGCCCGAGCGTCCCCAGGCGCTGTTCGCCATGACTGCCCGGAACGTGCCGCACCTCTTCCCGCCCGAGCTGCTCGCGCGGCTGCGCGCATGCGTGGAGATCGA
This sequence comes from Streptomyces sp. NPDC004561, assembly GCF_053602155.1. NCBI lineage: Bacteria > Bacillati > Actinomycetota > Actinomycetes > Kitasatosporales > Streptomycetaceae > Streptomyces > Streptomyces sp. NPDC004561. The sequence continues at coordinate 5,497 of NZ_JBSGDB010000268.1, read as the reverse complement.
TCCCGCTCTGGTGGCGCACGACCTCACCGAACCCCGGGTGCGCGAGGCACTGGCCCGCACCGACGTCCTGATCACCGGCTGGGGCTGTCCCCGCCTGGACACCGACGCCCTGGAGGCGGCGCCGAGGCTGCGCGCCGTCCTGCACGCGGCCGGCTCCGTCAAGGGCTTCACCACCCCCGGGGTCTGGCGGCGGGGCATCGCCGTCTCCTCGGCGGCCGGCGCCAACGCCCTGCCCGTCGCCGAGTACACGCTGGCCGTGATCCTGCTCGCCGGCAAGGACGTCTTCGCCGCCCGCGACCGGCTGCGCGCCCGCCGTGCCCTCCCCGACGGCGGCATCGTCCCCGGCATCGGCAACCACGGCCGCCGCGTGGGCGTCGTCGGCGCCTCCCGCGTCGGCCGCCGGCTGATCGAACTCCTGCGGCCGTACGACCTCGCGGTCACGCTCACCGACCCCTACGTCGACACGGCCCGGGCCGCCCGGCTCGGCGTCCCCCTCCGGCCCCTGGACGAACTGCTGCGCACCTCCGACATCGTCACCCTGCACGCCCCGCAGACCGCCGAGACCCGGCATCTGATCGGCGCGCGCGAACTCGCCCTGATGCCCGACGGATCCGTGCTCGTCAACACCGCGCGCGGCGCCCTCGTCGACCACGAGGCGCTGATCCGGGAACTGCGCACCGGGCGCCTGACGGCCGTTCTGGACGTCACCGACCCCGAGCCGCTGCCCGCCGACTCGCCCCTGTTCGACCTGCCGGGCGCCTTCGTCACCCCGCACCTCGCCGGCTCCCAGGGCAATGAACTGGTCCGCCTCGGCCGCACGGTGGTCGAGGAGGCCGAACGGCTGGCGTCCGGCGCCCCTCTTCTGCACACGGTGGACCTTGCGGAACTGGACCGGACGGCCTGACGCCGTCGACCGGCCGAAACGCCCACCCCAAGGTTGCTACGGATTTAGTCGCCAAATCGATCCGTAACGATGATATCCACATGATCAGTGGCTGTCGGGCTGCGATATCGGTAGCCTCTCCGTCATGGCCTCGCAACCGCTCCCCGCCCGGCTCCCGGTCACCGACCGCACCCGTCACCGCCGCCTGCGCGAGCAGGGCAGCGTGGAGCGGGCGGACCTGGAGGCGATACTCGACGCCGGGTTCGTCTGCCATCTCGGTGTCGTGGTCGAGGGGCGGCCGACGGTCGTGCCCACGGTGTACGGGCGGGACGAGCGGTGGCTGTACCTGCACGGTTCCGTGGCCAGTCGCAGCCTCGCCGGGGACACGCCCGTGTGCGTGACCGTCACGCACGTCGACGGTCTCGTGCTCGCCCGGTCCGTGTTCGAGCACGGAGTGAACTACCGCAGCGCGATGATCCACGGCACGGCGCGCAGGGTCACCGACCCGGACGAGAAGCTGACGGGCCTGCGGCTGCTCACCGAGCACTCCGCGCCGGGGCAGTGGTCGTACGCACGCCGCCCCGACCGCAGGGAACTGGCCGCCACCACCCTCCTCGCCCTGTCCCTGGAGGAGGCCTCCGTCAAGATCCGCACCGGCGCCCCGGACGACGGCGACGGCCCCGACGCCGCCCTCGGCCTGTGGGCCGGGGTCCTGCCGCTGACCGCCGCCTGGGGCGCGCCCGTGCCCGACCCGGCGCTGGCGCCGGACACCGCCGTACCGGAACACATCGCACGCCGTGCGGGGACCCGGCACGGCTGAGCCCGTGGCGGGGGCATACGGTGAGGGACGAACGCCTGAGCCGGGAGGAGACATACGGATGGGCAGTCGCACCGCGCTGGTCGAGGATCTGATGGAGCGGTTCCCGCATGTGCCGCGGGAGGCGGTCTTCAAGGAGGACCTGCTGCGGGGTGGTGTGGCCTTCGACCCATCCGCCCTCAGCGACAACGAAGGCGGCGAGGTCAAGCCGAAGTCCTACTTCATCTTCTCCTTCGACCACGGCACCCTGCCCGAGCTGGGCGAGGCCGCGCTGCGCCGGCCGCCGGAGGAGATCATCCTCACCGGCGGCCCGTACGACCTGCGCCGCACGGTGGTCTCCGTACGGGTGAACCCGGCCTCGCCGTACCGCGTCGCCGCCGACGACGAGGGGCTGCTCGGCCTCTACCTGGACGGCCGGCGCATCGCCGACGTCGGTGCGCCCCCGATGCCCGAGTACTACCGGCACACCCTGTCCAACGGGAAGTCCGTGATGGAGGTCGCCCCGACCATCCAGTGGGGCTACCTCATCTACCTGACCGTCTTCCGGGTCTGCCAGTACTTCGGCGCCAAGGAGGAGTGCCAGTACTGCGACATCAACCACAACTGGCGCCAGCACAAGGCGGCGGGGCGGCCGTACACCGGTGTGAAGGACGTCGAGGAGGTCCTCGAGGCCCTGGAGATCATCGACCGGTACGACACCCAGAAGGCGTCCACCGCCTACACCCTCACCGGCGGCGCGATCACCAAGACGGTCGCCGGCCGGGACGAGGCCGACTTCTACGGGCACTACGCCAAGGCCATCGAGGGGCGCTTCCCGGGCCGCTGGATCGGCAAGGTGGTGGCCCAGGCGCTGCCCAAGGCGGACGTGCAGCGGTTCAAGGACTACGGCGTGCAGATCTACCACCCCAACTTCGAGGTGTGGGACCGCCGGCTGTTCGAGCTGTACTGCCCCGGCAAGGAGCGGTACGTCGGCCGCGACGAGTGGCACAAGCGGATCCTGGACTCCGCCGAGATCTTCGGCGCGCGCAACGTGATCCCGAACTTCGTGGCGGGCGTCGAGATGGCCGAGCCGTTCGGCTTCACCACCGTCGACGAGGCCATCGCCTCCACCACCGAGGGCCTGCGCTTCTTCATGTCGCACGGCATCACGCCCCGCTTCACCACCTGGTGCCCGGAGCCCACCACCCCGCTCGGCAAGGCCAACCCGCAGGGCGCGCCGCTGGAGTACCACATCCGGCTCCTGGAGGCCTACCGCCGGACCATGGACGAATTCGGGCTCTCCTCCCCGCCCGGCTACGGCCCGCCCGGACCCGGCCGCGCGGTCTTCTCCGTCAGCTCCTTCATGGACAGCCTGTCCGCGGCGGACCCGGCCGAGGTGTGATCCAGCACCAGGTGCGGGGCGGTGAGTCGAACGGCGCCGGCATCCGTAACAGAAAACGGAGTTGTCGGCCCCGCTGCGGCGCGCGCCTGCCCCGCCACCATGCGTAACCGGATGTGAACAGGGCGCTTGTCAGTTGTGTCGAGGACGTGAAAGGCTCTGTGCTCTGCCGCGAGGTTCCCTTCAACTCCACTTTTCCTATGGTGAGTTGCCCTCGCACGTGGATGCAGGAGTCCCATGCCCGACCTGCCGACCCCTCAGGACGCCACCGAGTCCGCGCTGTTCTCGGAGGCCTGGGACGCGGTGCTCTCGTACACGGACCTGTGCACCGCCGGGTCCCTGACGGCCCATGAACTGGCCAACGAGGCGTTCACGCTGGGCATGCGCGAGATCCGCGCCGCCGCGCGCACCCATGTGCGCGGCGCGGGCCGCCGCACCGCCCGGCTGCCGGCCATCCCGGCCCTGCTCACGGCCGTCCGCACCACCGCCGCCGCCTGGGAGGCCGGCGGTCAGGGGCACAAGCTCGACCCCGACCTCCGCCTGTGGCTCAACTCCGGCAAGGCGGCCCGCTACTCGGGCCCGCCGCTGGAGCGCCCGGTCGCGCTGCGGGGCCTCAGGGACATGCAGGAGTCGGACGCCTCCCTGCTGTGGCTCGCCGAGGTGGAGGCGCTGCCCCTGCCCACGGTCGCCCGCCGGCTCGGCCTCGACCCGGCCAGCGTCGCCGACGAACTCGAGCAGGTCCGCACCCTGTTCCGGGAGCGCTGCCACCGCGCCCACCTCGACACCCCGATGGACGCGCAGTGCCGCTCCTACGCCCGGCTGCTGGACGCCGTCACCCGCTCGCCCACCGCGGAGACCCCCGACGACCTCTCCCGGCACCTCGCGACCTGCGTGCGCTGCGCCGAGGCCGCCGCATGCCTGCGGCTGCACGGCGGCGGACTGCCCGCCGCCCTGGCCGGAGGGGTGATCGGCTGGGGCGGCCTCGCCTATCTGGAGCGCCGCCGCCGCGCCACCGAGGTCCGGCTCGGCGCGGGCCGCCCGGGCGCCGACACCGCCGACCCCGAGGAGGAAGCGGGCCGCAGCCGCGTTCTGCGCGGCGGGCTGCTCGCCACCGCCGTGCTGCTGTCGGCGCTCGCGCTCGGCGTGTCGATGATGCCGTTCGGCGGCTCCGGCGACGACACCGCCGCCATCCGGGACGACGGCCGGCCGGTGGCCGACCCCAGTGTCTCAGGCACCGTCGCGGGCCGTTCCCCGGCGACCTCGCCCGCCTCCTCGCCCTCCGCGACCGCCACCCGGCCCTCCGGCCGCGAGGAGCGCGGCCCCGAACCCCAGGGCGCCTCCTCCGCCACGCCCTCCGCCACGTCCACCGCGCCGCCCGCGTCCACCCCCACCACGGCCCCCGCCACCACCGAGGCGGCCTCCTGCCGGGTCGCCTACGAGCAGACCGACCAGTGGTCCAACGGCTTCCAGGCCACCGTCACCGTCACCACCGACCGGCCCCTCGCCGACTGGCAGGTCGCCTGGTCTTTCCGCGACGGCCAGCAGGCCGGCCAGATGTGGGACGCCACCGTCCACCAGAACGGCTCCCGCGTCACCGCCACCGCCACCGACTACAACCGGACCGTCCCCGCGCACGGCACCCTGTCCTTCGGCTTCATCGGCACCTGGCGGGACAGCAACCACGCGCCGTACGCCTTCACGCTCAACGGGACGCCTTGCGGGCGGGGCTGACGGGCCGGATGTCTTTTCGAAGGGGCCGACTGAGTCCCGGGATCGGACATCACCTCATCGATTCGCTCCGCCAGCCGCACATCACCCGTGTATGACTTCACCATGACCTTTCCTTGGTCGGCCTCCCCTAGGGTCGAAAGCCGCGACTGCGAACGGGGGTTCATCGATGGGTGACGGCAATGTCCCCGGCAAGGTTCTGGACATCAAGACCGCCGACATCAAGGCGGCGGCGCCTGCTTTCCAGCAGGGCGCGATCGATCTGAGCAAGGCGTTGACCACCCTCATCAAGACCTTGGACGGCCTCGGGGAGCCTTGGGGGCACGACAAGCAGGGCAATCAGTTCGGCGACGCCTACAAGCCGCACCAGAAGTCGATCGAGAGCGCGGCGGGCATCCTGGTGCTGGGGCTGACGAGCATTCACGAGGCCATGGCGGACATGGCCGACGGGCATGTGGACAACGACAAGCTCGTCGCCGGCATGTTCACCGAAGTGAAGACCGGCAAGCAGAGCGACGGTGCCGGTGAGCGTTGAGGACAAGGCCCGCCACATCCTTCTCGACTTGGGCCTGTGGTGGCCGGAGGCCGATTCCGGCAAACTGCGGGGCGCCGCGAAAGCCTGGCGGGCGTTCGCCCACGCGGTGGATGACGTCCGTTCCCCGGTGCACCGCAGCGCGTCCGGCATCATCCA
>NZ_JBSGDB010000267.1:0-12159 GCF_053602155.1 Streptomyces sp. NPDC004561 | reverse complement strand
GGGGGGGGGGGGGGGGGGGGCGGGGCGGGGGGGGGGGGGGGGGGGCGGTCCCGGTGTCGGGGGACGGGGGCCGGGCGGTCCCGGCCGTCCTCGCCCGCCTGGCGCGGCAGTTCGGTGGTGAGCAGGTCCCGCATGGTCTGCGCCGCCCGGACCGCCGCGTCCCCGCAGCAGTTGTTGAACAGGAGGTGGAGTTCGCCGGTGGCCGCGGCGAGGGCGTGGACGCGGGGCAGCCACTCGATCAGTTCCGGGCGGGTGTAGGCGTGCCGGAAGCGGTCCTCCTTGGTGCCCGTGCCCCAGTGGGGGCTGCGGCCGTGGAAGCGGACGACCGAGAGGCGGGGCGTGGTGACGGACGCGGTCGGCGGGAGGGACGCCGGCAGGCCCTGCGGGGTGTCCACCGCCACCGCGGTGGCGTCCAGGTCCGTGAGGAACGCGCTGGTGCGGTCGTCGCGCCACCAGTCAGGGTGGCGGAACTCCACCGCGAAGGGCCAGTCGCGGGCCCGTTCGCGGGCCGCGCGCACGAAGGCCTCGGCCTCGGGGCCGGGGGTGAGCGCCGGTGGGTACTGGAAGAGGAGCGTGCCGAGCCGGTCCGCGCGGCGCAGGGGTTCGAGGGCCTCGGCGTAGCGGGTCCAGACCTCGTTCAGCAGGCCCTCGTCGCGGGGGTGGCCCCGTAGGTCCGCGGGCAGCGCGGCGGGACGGGTGGGGTGGCCGGTGAGGAGGGAGTGTGCCTTGGCGTCGAAGCGGAAGCCGTCGGGGGTGCGTTCCGCCCACAGTTGCGTGGTGCGGGGGCTCGGGAGGGCGTAGTACGGCGAGTCCGTCTCCACCAGGGGGAAGCGGGATGCGTAGTGGCGCAGGCGCCCCTCGGTGTCGCGGTGGCCCCGCGGATACCAGCCGCTCGTGAGCAGCGCCGGGTCCGTCCAGCCGCAGGTGCCGATGAGGATGTTCGCCATGTGGGAGCGGGTACCCAGCAGTTCACCCGCTCTTCATGCGCGGGGTTGGCTTCCGTGGGCCGCGGGAATATTGGCGTGTGCATGCTCTGTCCGCACCGCCAGCCCCGTTCCACCCCCACTCGGAGGTTGATGTGTCCGGCAGTTCCGTGTACCGCCGTGCCCGTACCGTGGTGGCGTCCACAGCGGCTCTCGCCGCGGCCGCGGCCGGGCTGTGGGCCGGGCTCGGTGGCGAGTCCGCGCACGCCGCGAGCGCCGTGCCCAGCCCGGACCACGTGGTCGTCGTGGTCTTCGAGAACCATGCGTACAGCCAGGTCATCGGCTCCTCGAGCGCCCCGTACATCAACTCGCTCAAGTCCGGCGGGGCCAATCTGACCCAGTCGTACGCCGAGACCCACCCGAGCCAGCCGAACTACTACGCCCTGTTCTCCGGCTCCACCCAGGGCGTGACGGACGACAGCTGTGTCACCCCGGGCTTCTCCTCGGCCCCCAACCTGGCGTCCGAGGCGATCGCCGCCGGACGCACCTGGGCCAGCTACAACGAGTCGCTGCCCAGCCAGGGCTCCACCACGTGCAGCAGCGGCAAGTACGCGCAGAAGCACAACCCGTGGTTCGGCTTCAGCAACGTGCCGACGTCGAGCGCGAATACGTTCGCGCAGTTCCCGACCGACTACTCCACACTGCCGCAGGTGTCGTTCGTGACGCCCAACCTGTGCAGCGACATGCACGACTGCTCGGTGTCGACCGGCGACACCTGGCTGAAGAACAACCTCGGCGCGTACGCGACCTGGGCCAAGACGCACAACAGCCTGCTGGTCGTCACCTTCGACGAGGACAACCGGCTGAGCGGGAACCGGATCCCCACCGTGCTCTACGGGCAGCCCGTGACCCCGGGGTCCAGCTCCTCGACCACGTACAACCACTACGACCTGCTGCGCACCCTGGAGGACACGCAGGGCCTGAGCACGCACGCGGGCAACGCGGCCTCCGCCCAGGACATCACCGGCATCTGGGCGTCCTGACGTGTACGTAGCGGACAGCCGCGCGAGTTCCCCCGCATCGGCGTCCGCGGACGGTGCCGTCCGGCCAGTGGCCGGGCGGCGCCGTGCCGCGCTCGCCCCGACCGTGCTCGCCCTCGGAACGGTCAGCCTGGTCACCGACGTGTCGTCCGAGATGGTCACGGCGGTGCTTCCGCTGTACCTGGTGACAGGGCTCGGCCTGTCACCGCTGGGCTTCGGCCTGCTCGACGGCGTCTACAACGGCTTCTCCGCCCTCGTCCGGCTCGTGGGCGGGCATCTGGCCGACCGGGGCGGCGGCCGGCACAAGTGGGTCGCCGGGGTGGGCTACGGCATCTCGGCCGTGTGCAAGCCGCTGCTGCTGGTCGCCCACTCGCTCACCCCGATCGGACTCGTCCTGGCCGCCGACCGCACGGGCAAGGGGCTGCGGACCGCTCCGCGCGACGCGCTGATCTCCCTGTCCAGCACGGCCGAGTCCCGGGGCCGGGCCTTCGGGGTGCACCGGGCGATGGACACGGCCGGTGCCCTGCTCGGGCCGCTGGTCGCCTTCCTGATCCTGAGGGCCACCGTGGACGGCTACGACGCCGTGTTCACCGTCAGCTTCTGCGTGGCCGTGCTGGGCGTCCTGGTGCTGGTGCTGTTCGTACCGGGCGGCCGGGGCGGCGCCCCGGTCCCGGCCGAGCGGCCCGGTCCGCGCCGCGCGGCGGCGCTGCTGCGCGGCCGCGATCTGCGGCGCATCACGGTGTGCGCGCTGCTGCTGGGCCTCGCCACGGTCAGCGACTCCTTCGTCTATCTGCTGCTCCAGCACCGGCTCGGCGTCCCGGACCGCTGGTTCGCGCTGCTGCCGCTGGGCACGGCGAGCTCCTTCCTGCTGCTGGCGGTGCCGCTGGGGCGGCTCGCGGACCGGGTGGGCAGATGGACGGTCTTCCTGGCCGGACACGGCGCCCTGCTGCTCGCCTACGGCCTGCTGCTCACCTCCTGGCACGGCACGGCCCTGCCGTACGTCGTCCTCGCCCTGCACGGCGGTTTCTACGCGGCCACCGACGGCGTGCTGATGGCGGCCGCCTCGGACGGGGTGCCGGAGGCGCTGCGCTCGTCGGGGCTGGCCCTGGTGCAGACCGGGCAGGCGCTGGCCCGGTTCGCCTGCTCGCTGCTGTTCGGCGCGGCCTGGACGGTGTGGGGCGACCGGGCGGCCCTGACGGGCGCGGTGGTGGCGCTGGCCGCCTGCGCGCTCTTCTCCTTCACCCTGCGCCCGAAAGGCCCGGTGACCGCGTGACGGTACGCACCCGCATCCTGATCCTGCTGTCCGCCGTCGCCGTGCTGGCGGCGGTCGGGGTGGCGTCCGTGCTGCACGCCTCCGCGCGGGCCGACCGCCGCGACCACACGCAGGCGGGCGGGCCGACGGTCACGCCGGGCGCGGTGACGCTGCGCGACCCCGGACGCATGGTGTTCCGCAACATGGCGTGGGGCCCGCACCGCGACGAGATGACGTCCGTCCCGGCGGGCGATCCCTCCGGGCCGCGCACCGCCTCCGGCGTCAAGTGCCTGCGGTTCTACGCGGCTTCGGGTACGGGTGTGTGCCTCCAGGCGGTGCACGGTCCCGTCTCGGACACGTACCGCGCACTGGTCCTGGACGCGCGCCTGCGGACCAGGGCCCACTACGACGTGCCGGGCATCCCCTCCCGCGCCCGGGTCTCCCCCACCGGGCACTTCGCCGCCTGGACGGCGTTCGTGGGCGGTGACTCGTACGCCGGGACGAACTTCTCCACGCGCACGGCGATCGTGGACACCCGCACCGGCGCGCTGATCCCGTCGCTGGAGGCGTTCCGGATCGTCAGGGACGGGCAGCCGTACCGGGCCTCGGACGCCAACTTCTGGGGCGTGACGTTCGCGGCGGACGACCGCACCTTCTACGCCACCCTGGCGGCCGGCGGGAAGACCTATCTGGTCCGCGGCGACCTGCGCGCCCGTACGGTGACCACCCTGCACGAGAACGTCGAGTGCCCGTCCCTCTCGCCCGACGGCACCCGGATCGCCTACAAGAAGCGGGTCGAGGGGCTCCCCAAGGACGCCCCCTGGCACCTGTACGTGCTGGACCTGCGGACCATGCGGGAGACCCCGCTCGCCGAGCCGAGGAGCGTGGACGACCAGGCGGTCTGGCGCGACGGCCGCACCCTGGTCTACGCCCTGCCGGGCGACTACGGCGCGGACCTGTACACGGTCCCCGCGGACGGCTCCGGCGCCCCGCGCGAAATCGCGCCGGCCGCGGTGTCCGCCGCCTTCCCCGGCTGAGGCGCCGGGTCAGGGCAGGGTCCAGAACCGGACCGTGACGAGGTAGAAGACGACGGCCCAGAAGGCCATCAGCGCCGCGATCACGCCGAGGCCCCGGAGGTCGGACCCGACCGCCCGCTCCCCCTCCGGCGGGCGCAGCCACCGCCCGAGCAGCGGGTTCACGTAGTAGGGCATCGTGAGGAAGCTCATGATGAAGCTGGACAGCAGGTTGCCCACGAGCAGGCCGATCCACAGCGGCAGCCTGAGCGGCAGCAGGGCGAGCGTCAGCAGCACGACGGTCGGGTACAGGCCGACCCACACGGCGAGGGAGGTCCTGGTCTCGGAGGGCGGCGGCGGTGCCTCCCCGCCGTTGCCCTGGAAGGCGAACCAGCTGCCGAACGAGTTGTCGATCGTGCGCAGCCGGAAGTCGTTGAACTTCTCGCCCGCGGCCAGGACCTCCTGCCGCTGCGGCGACGTCAGCCAGGCGTCGAGGTGCTCGGCGCTGTCGTAGCGGTACAGCGTGGTCCACTCCTCCTGGAGCCCCTCGATGGGACGGAACAGCTCGGTCCCGCGGAACCCCTCGAACTTGCTCTCCTCCTCCACCATGTGGTGCTGCCAGTCGAGGAAGTCGTCGACCTGGTTCGGGTGGACGCGGTGGGTGACGACCACGGTCACCAGCGGATCCAGGGACTTGGTGCCGCTGCTGACCACCTGCTGGGTCGCCGGGCCGTCGAAGTACCCGGCGCCGACGTCGAGATACGTCTGCCGGGTGGCGCTGTTGATCCACACCTGCAGATGCGCCACCGAGTCGAACCGGTACACGACGACCCAGTCGGGTTGCACGGCGGTGGGCGGGGAGACCTCGGCGCCGAGGAACCCGGGATAGTAGGCGGCGGCCGCGTTGAGGTTCTCCTGCCACGACTCGAACTCCTTCTCCTTCCCGGGCAGGACCTTCTGTCCGATGATCGCCGTGGCGGCGGCGGCCAGGTTCCCTCCGGTGCTCATGGCGTCCGGCCCGCCGGCACCGGCTGCCGCGCGTGGAGCCGGCCGTAGATCCGTTCCGGAGTCAGCGGCAGGGCGCGGTAGCGGACGCCCGTGGCGTCATGGACCGCGTTCGCGAGCGCGGGGGCCACCGGGTTGATGCAGCACTCCGCCATGCCCTTCGCCCGGACGGGCCCCACCGAGTCCGCCGAGTCCACCAGGAGGACCTCGGTGCGGGGGACGTCGGCGTAGGTGGGCATGCGGTAGTTGCGGAAGTTCGGGTTGGTCATGACGCCGTTCGCGTCGACGTGGTGGTTCTCCGTCAGCACGAAGCCGATCCCCTGGGCGACCCCGCCCTCCACCTGTCCACGGACCTGCGCGGGGTTGATGATCACCCCGGCGTCGGCCGCCTGCACGCTGTACAGGATCCGTATCTCACCCGTCACCCGGTGGACGGCGACCCGGAACCCCTGGGTGTTGGAGGTGACGCTGCGGGGCGAGCCGTACGCCTTGCGCGCGGCGGTGAACCGGATGCCGCGTGCCCGGGCCAGCGCGACCAGCTCGGCCAGCGGCACCCGCCGGTCCCCGCAGACGACACCGTCGTCGTCCATGGAGCACAGCACGACATGGACGCCCGTGTGCGCCGCGGCGAACTCCAGGATGCGGTCGCGCACGGCGTTGGCCGCGCGCAGGACCGCGTTGCCCGCCACGAAGAGCCCCGCGCTCGCGAAGGCGCCGGTGTCGAATCCGTTGCGGTCCGTGTCGGACTGCACCAGACGGATCCGCGACGGCGTCGTGCCCAGCTGGTCGGCCGCGATCTGGACGTGGGCCGTGGAGGTGCCCTCCCCGAACTCGACCGTGCCGACGGCCAGCTCGTAGACGAGGTCGTCGCCCAGCGTGACCCAGGCCTCGGAGAGGTGCTCGGTCGGGGGCGCGGTCTCGTGCAGGGAACTGGCCACGCCGGCTCCCACCAGCCACTCGGGGCCCGGGGGCGGCCGGCCGGCCGTACGGGCCAGGGCCTCACCCACCAGGTCGATGCACCTGCCGAGTCCGTCCTCGGTGAAGATCACGTCGTCGGGGCCGTCGTGCAGGGCGACCAGCGGCTCACCGGGCCGCACGATGTTGCGCCGGCGCAGTTCGAGCGGGTCGAGGTGCAGGGCGCGCGCCAGTTCGTCCATCGCCGACTCCACGGCGAAGGCGGGCTGCGTCATCCCGTATCCGCGCAGCGCCCCGCTCGGCACGGTGTTGGTGTACACGGAGTACGCGTCGTACCTCTTGTTGGCGCAGCGGTAGATCATGACGGCGGCGCCGCCCGCGTACACGGTCTCGCCGCCGTGGTTGCCGTAGGCGCCGGTGTTGGACACGTTGCGCACCTGGAGGGCGGTGAGCGTGCCGTCCGCCTTCGCGCCGAGCCTGACCGTCAGGGTCATCGGATGCCGCGGGGAGGCGGTGGTGAACTCCTCCTCACGGGTGTACTCCAGGCAGGTGGGCCGCCCGGTGTCCAGGGTGGCGAGCGCGACCAGGTCCTCCGTGATCACCTCCTGTTTGCCGCCGAAGCCGCCGCCGACGCGCTTGCAGAACACCCGCAGCTGGTCCGGGCGCAGCGCGAACAGGTACTCCAGCTTGACCTTGGCGATCGACGGCGACTGCGAGCTGGTGCGGACGTTCAGCCGGCCGTCCTCCATCCACGCGATCGAGCCATGGGTCTCCAGATGCCCGTGCTGCACCCGGGGCGAGAAGTACGTGCCCTCGTGGATCACGTCGGCCGCGGCGAACCCCGCGTCGACGTCGCCGATGTGCGAGTGGAGTTCCAGCAGGACGTTGTGGACGGGATCGCGGACGAAGGGATCGGCCGAGCCGTGCAGTTGTGGCGCTCCCTCGGCCATCGCCTCCTCGGGGTCGAACACCGCCGGCAGCTCCTCGTACTCGACGACGAGCCGCCGGCAGCCCTCCTCCGCCGCCCCGATCGTGTCCGCGAGCACCGCGGCGACGCGCTGGCCGACGAAACGGACCGTGTCGTCGAGGACGAGGGTGTCGTCCGGGTCGACCAGGTGGTCGGTGTGGATGGCCGTGGTGAAGTGCCTGCGGGGTGCGTCCTCCCAGGTGTAGACCCGGTGGACGCCGGGCACGGCGAGGGCGGCCCTCCTGTCGACCGAGACGATCCGGGCGTGGGCGTGGGGGGAGTGCAGCACCTTCAGGTGCAGCATGCCGTCGATGCGGGTGTCCATCGTGAACTCGGCGTGACCGGTCACCACGTCCCGGCCCGCGGGCGCGCCGACGCTCGTCCCGACGGCCCTGCCCGGCGCGGCCGTCTCCACCGCGCCGACGCCCTTCACGGCGTCCTCGATCGCCCGGTAGCCGGTGCAGCGGCAGAGGTTGCCCTTCAACGCGCGCGGCAGGTCCGCCTTCTGCTCCTCGGTGAAGGTCGCCGAGGTCATGATCATCCCCGCGGTGCAGAAGCCGCACTGGAACCCCGGGGCGTCCTCGAACCGCCGCTGCACGGGGTGCGGTGCGCCGGACCGGCCGAGGCCCTCGATCGTGGTCACCTCACGGCCGTCCGCACGGAAGGCGGGGGTGATGCAGCTGTGCACCGGTTCCCCGTCCAGCCACACCGTGCACGCGCCGCAGTCGCCCGCGTCGCACCCCTTCTTGACGCCGAAGTGGCCGAGTTCGCGCAGGAAGGTGCGCAGGCACTGGCCGGGGGCCGGTTCCCGGTCGAATCCGTTGCCGTTGACGAGGTAGGTCATGGCAGGTCCCCAGCCAGGAGTTCGCGGCGGATCTCTTCGGCGAAGTGCCGTGTCAGATGGCGGCGGTGGTCGGGGGTCCCGTTGGGATCGGCGAACCAGACGTCGGCCGGCACGGCGTCGACGCTCTGCCGCAGGGTCCCGGCATCGGGCATGGTGTCGAACGCGAGCCGGACGGGCCGTGTGGTGCCGGCGGTGACGGTGAGCAACAGGTCGTTCGCGTCCAGCCGTTGGGTGCCGACGAGGAAGACCGTCGACCGGCCGAGCCGGGTGAGGGTGAAGCGGCGGTGCGCGGAGCGCTTGCGCAGCGCGTGCGCGGGGATGGTGACGCGCCGCAGGATCTCGCCGGGGGCGAGGATGTTTTGGTGGTCGCCCGTGACGAAGTCGAGGGCGTCGACGACGCGTACGGAACCGTCGGGGGCCCACAGTTCGTACCGTGCCTCGAGCGCCACCGTCAGCGTGATCATCGGGCCGGCGGGCAGGGACATGCAGATGTTGCCGCCGACCGTCGCCGCGTTCCAGACCTTGAACGAGGACAGGAACGCCTCGCAGCTCGTCCGGAAGAGGATGCCCGCGGTCCGGTCCCTCGGCCAGGGGAAGGCGTACAGATCCCGGATGGTGCAGGTGGCGCCGATCTCCAGGCCCTCGTCGCTCAGGACGAGGGGCTCCCAGCGCAACGCCGTCAGGTCGATCAGCCGGCGCAGGTCCGGCTGCTCCACGGAGTAGAGCCAGGTTCCGCCCGCCAGCCAGGCGTCGCCCTCGTGCCAGTCGGCGCCCGGCCGGTCGGACGGTCGCCGGACTACTTCGGTGATGGTGTTGAGGTCCATGGGAACCGACCTACGGGAGACCCGACCCGGGAAGGACAACGGCCCGTGGCACGCCTCGAGTTGATGTCCCGCTCACGGACATGCGGCGCGCTCGCCGGATTCCGGCGGGGATCCCGGCCGCCACGGCCGAACTCCTTCGGGGGAGGACCGCCGGGCACAGACGCTTTCGCCCAGCGTATCGCAGCACGCGGACACCGGCCCGACGGACGAACGGGCCCCGGGACCGACCCCCTGGCGGCCGTACGGCCGGGACGCGTGACCGTGCCGGTTCGCCGTCCGGCACCGGCGACCGGACGCGCGAAAACGAGCCGAATCAGGCACCGGTCACGACGGCGGATCACCGGCCCCGATCCACCGAACCCGGCCCCGGGACCGACCCCCCGGCGGCCGTACCACCGGGACCGCTGACCGTGCCGGCGCGACGCGGGGCCGGCGGTCCGTGACCGTCGGCCCCAAGGGATCGTCTCGGCGGAAACCCGCCCCGACCTGCGCCTACAGCACCGGCAGGTTCTTGCGCAGCTCGAACGCCGTCACCTCGGACCGGTACTCCTCCCACTCCGACTTCTTGTTGCGCAGGAAGAAGTCGAAGACGTGCTCGCCGAGGGTCTCGGCGACCAGGTCGCTGGACTCCATGAGGGTCAGCGCCTCGCCGAGGTTCTGGGGCAGGGGCTCGATGCCCATCGCGCGGCGCTCGGCGTTGGAGAGGGCCCAGACGTCGTCCTCGGCGCCCGGCGGGAGCTCGTAGCCCTCCTCGATGCCCTTCAGGCCGGCGGCCAGGAGGAGGGCGTAGGCCAGGTACGGGTTCGCGCCCGAGTCCAGGGAGCGGACCTCCACGCGCGCGGAGCCGGTCTTTCCGGGCTTGTACATCGGGACGCGGACCAGGGCCGAGCGGTTGTTGTGGCCCCAGCAGATGTACGAGGGGGCCTCGCCGCCGGCGCCGGCCGTGCGCTCGGAGCCGCCCCAGATGCGCTTGTAGGAGTTCACCCACTGGTTGGTGACCGCGGAGATCTCCGCCGCGTGCCTGAGCAGGCCCGCGATGAAGGAGCGGCCGACCTTGGAGAGCTGGTACTCGGCGCCGGACTCGTAGAACGCGTTGCGGTCGCCCTCGAAGAGGGACAGGTGCGTGTGCATGCCGCTTCCCGGGTGCTCCGAGAACGGCTTCGGCATGAAGGTGGCGTGCACGCCCTGCTCCAGCGCGACCTGCTTCATGACCAGCCGGAACGTCATGATGTTGTCGGCCGTCGAGAGGGCGTCGGCGTAGCGCAGGTCGATCTCCTGCTGGCCCGGCGCGCCCTCGTGGTGGGAGAACTCGACCGAGATGCCCATCGACTCCAGCATGGTGATCGCCTGGCGGCGGAAGTCCATGCCGACGTTGGTCGGGGTGTGGTCGAAGTAGCCGGAGTTGTCGGCCGGGATGGGGCGGGTGCCGTCCAGCGGGCGGTCCTTCAGCAGGAAGAACTCGATCTCCGGGTGGGTGTAGAAGGTGAAGCCCAGGTCGGAGGTGCGGGCCAGGGCGCGCTTGAGGACGTAGCGCGGGTCGGCGAAGGACGGGGAGCCGTCCGGCATGAGGATGTCGCAGAACATGCGGGCCGTGCCGGGGGTCTCGGCGCGCCAGGGCAGGACCTGGAAGGTGGAGGGGTCCGGCTTGGCGATCATGTCGGACTCGTAGACCCGGGCGAAGCCCTCGATGGCGGAGCCGTCGAAGCCGATGCCCTCGTCGAATGCCTGCTCCAGCTCGGCGGGGGCCACGGCGACGGACTTGAGGAAGCCCAGCACGTCCGTGAACCACAGGCGTACGAACCGGATGTCGCGCTCCTCCAAGGTCCGGAGCACGAACTCCTGCTGCTTGTCCATCTTCCGCTTCCCCATCCTTGCTGGTCAGGCCGCCGGTCCCGGGTCCCGCAGGAGGCGGTCGGGCACCTGAGCATCCCACCACAACACCATTTCGTGCGCGTTGCGGACCTTGATCGCCCGAGCGTCCTCGGCCTGAACGCCTCTCGTACGGCAGGTGTACTGCTCTGTGGCCCATCTTGCCTGCTGGGACCGACATCCGTAATGGCCGGTTCGCGCCCGACGTGAGGGACGACACGTGCTCTTAATTTGCATCTCAGATGCAAGTTTTCCTACGGTTTTGATCAGTCGAGTTGCAAGGAGTCCCCGATGCTGACCGAGCAGTCCGCAGGCACCGTCCGCGCCACCCTTCCCGCCGTCGGCGCGGCGATAGGCGAGATCACCGAGCGCTTCTACGCCCGGCTCTTCGCCGCCCACCCCGAGCTGCTGCGGGACCTGTTCAACCGGGGCAACCAGGCCTCCGGCGCCCAGAAGCAGGCGCTCGCGGGCTCCATCGCCGCCTTCGCCACGCACCTGCTGGAGCACCCCGAGCAGCGGCCGGACGCCATGCTGAGCCGGATCGCCCACAAGCACGCCTCGCTCGGTATCGCGCCCGAGCAGTACGACGTCGTCCACAAGCACCTCTTCGCCGCCATCGTCGAGGTCCTCGGCGAGGCCGTCACGCCCGAGGTCGCCGCCGCCTGGGACGAGGTCTACTGGCTGATGGCCAACGCGCTGATGGCCATCGAGAAGCGGCTGTACGAGGAGAGCGGCAGCAACGGCTGGCGCGAGTGGGAGGTCACGGAGCGCGTCGAGGAGACCGCGGACGTCGTCACCTTCCGGCTGCGGCCTGTCGACGGGGGTCCGGTGCGCGACTTCCGCGCGGGCCAGTACGTCTCCGTGGGCGTGACCCTGTCCGACGGGGCCCGGCAGATCCGGCAGTACAGCCTCTCCGGGGCGAGCGGCGAGACGGTGCGCCAGTTCAGCGTCAAGCGCGTCCAGGGCGGCGACGCCCCCGACGGCGAGGTCTCGAGCCACCTCCACGCGAGCGTGCGGGCCGGCGACGTGGTCCAGCTGTCGGAGCCGTACGGCGACCTGGTCCTCGACGACGTCGCCGGCCGGCCCCTGCTGCTCGCCTCCGCGGGCATCGGTGTGACCCCGATGGTCGCGATGCTGGGCGCGCTCGCCCTCGACGGCCACGGCGCCCCGGTCACCGTGGTCCACGGCGACCGCTCCCCCGCCGACCACGCGCTGCGCAACGACCACGAGGCGTACGCGGCGAAGCTCGCGGACGCGTCCGTGCACTTCTTCTACGAGCGGGACGCCGAGCCCGGCACCCGCACCGGCATGGTCGACCTGTCCGGCGTCACCGTGGAGCCCGGCACGCGCGCGTACCTGTGCGGTCCGCTCCCCTTCATGCGCGCCGTCCGCGGCCAGCTGATCGAGAAGGGCGTGGCCCCGGCCGACATCCACTACGAGGTCTTCGGCCCCGACCTGTGGCTGGCCCAGGGCTGACCGGCCCCCTGATCCACCAGGCACAGAGGAC
>NZ_JBSGDB010000266.1:0-12209 GCF_053602155.1 Streptomyces sp. NPDC004561 | reverse complement strand
TGGGCGGGGGAGGAGGCGGGGCGGCCGTCGTGGTGCCAGGCGTCGGCGGGGGCCGCCTGGACGCTGTACTACCTCGGTCAGGCGCTGGAGGAGTCCGGCGAGCTGGACCGGGCGGTCCGCGACCTGGAGCGGTCCCGGACGATGTTCTCCCGGATGCGGGACGTCTACGGACTGGCCTGCGCCCGCCACCACTCGGCCCGTGTCACCCGGGACCAGCGGGCCGCGCAGACGGGATCGCTGCGCAACTCCGGCTTCGCACGCCAGCTCCTGGTGGACGCCCGCGCCGACTTCCAGCGGATCGGCGTCGCCCACGGCGAGGCCTGGACCTGTCTGGAACTGGCGGTCGTCGACGCGGGCAACGCCCGTACCCAGCAGGCGCTGGCCCTGTGCGACGAGGCGGTCGACCTGTTCGCCTCCTACGGCGACCGGCGCGGCGGGGACTGGGCCCGCTTCCTGCGCTGCACCCTGCTGCCCTACGCGGCGCCGGGAGGCGTGGAGGTGGGCACGGCGGTGGCCCAGGAGGAGCTGGCCCAGCTGGCCCGCGCCGAGCACCCGCTGCGGGACGAGAAGCTCACCGACTGCGTCTCGGCGTACGGACTGCTGCTCGAACGGGGGGTGAGCCTGGAGGCCGGCTGGCAGGCCTGGCGCCTGCGCATGACTCCGGACCGCCACGCCCGGGAAGTCATGGGAGTGGCGGTACCGGCGGCGCGCTGACGCCCCGGATCAGCCCCGCTGCGCGGCGGAGTCGGCCTTGTCCCCGGCCTGCTCCGCCTCGGGGTCCGGGACCTCCTTGAAGGCGACCTTCCCCATGTGCTTGCTCATCGACTTCATCAGGCCCCACACGGCCAGGGCCATCACCGCGAAGACGATGAAGCCGAGGACGCCGGGGGTGACCTTGTTCTGGTCGACGTCCTTGGCGAGGGGGACCAGATGCGTCACTGCCAGGCTCACGCTTGCACTCATGTCAGGCATTGTCCCGGATGCCCGCGAAGAGGTCGTCCTCGGGGAGGGAGGTGTCGACGAGCGACTTCGCCAGCTCGTACTCCTCCGTCGGCCAGACCTCCTTCTGGAGCTCCATCGGCACCCTGAACCAGCCGCCGTCCGGGTCGATCTGCGTGGCGTGCGCGATGAGCGCCTTGTCACGGATCTCGAAGAAGTCCGCGCACGGGACGTGCGTGGTCAGCGTGCGCTCGGTGCGCTCCATCTCGCTCCAGCGCTTGAGCCACTCCCCGTACGGCGACTCCAGACCGCGGTCGAGCATGGCCTTGTGCAGGGCCTCGGTGCGGGGACGGTTGAAGCCCTGGTTGTAGTAGAGCTTCTGCGGCTGGTAGGCGGTGCCGAACTCCCCCTCGGGGTACTTCTCGGCGTCCGCCGCGCCCTCGAACGCCACCATGGAGATCTTGTGGGTCAT
This sequence comes from Streptomyces sp. NPDC004561, assembly GCF_053602155.1. Classification (NCBI taxonomy): domain Bacteria; kingdom Bacillati; phylum Actinomycetota; class Actinomycetes; order Kitasatosporales; family Streptomycetaceae; genus Streptomyces; species Streptomyces sp. NPDC004561. The sequence goes on along the minus strand of NZ_JBSGDB010000266.1, from coordinate 10,798 downwards.
GATGTGGTCGGGGTGCGGGTAGCCGCCGTTCTCGTCGTAGGTGGTGATCACCTGCGGACGGAAGGCGCGGATCTTCCGCACCAGCTCACCGGCCGCCTTGTCGATGTCCTCCAGGGCGAAGCAGCCCTCGGGCAGCGGCGGCAGCGGGTCGCCCTCGGGCAGACCGGAGTCGACGAAGCCGAGCCACTCCTGCTTGACGCCGAGGATCTCGCGGGCCTCGTCCATCTCCCTCTTGCGCACCTCGTGGATGTGCTCCTCGACGTAGGCGTCGCCCTGAAGCTTCGGATTGAGGATGGACCCACGCTCTCCGCCGGTGCAGGTCACCACCAGCACGTCCACCCCCTCGGACACGTACTTCGCCATGGTGGCCGCGCCCTTGCTCGACTCGTCGTCGGGGTGCGCGTGAACGGCCATCAGTCGCAGCTGGTCAGTCAAGACTCAATCCTCGGTAGGTCGGCACCCCCTGGCTCAGGGCGCGCGTTAAGTCGGCGCCCCCATGGCTCAGGGCGCAGTCGGCGGCTTCTATAGTGACCGAATCGGGGGGCGAATAATTCCGCGGAGAGGACGATCATGAGTACGGCGAGCACGCGGCTGCCCGAGGGCCGCTACGGCCGCTCCTCGGACGAGCGCGCCGACCGCAAGCTCAGGATCGCCGGGACCGTGCTGGGCGCGGTGCTGCTGGCCCTGGTCGGATACTTCGCCTACCACTACGTCGTGGAGAGCAAGATCAGCGCCCAGGTGGTCACCTTCGACGCCACCGACAACGCGGTCCACGTGCATCTGGAGGTCCACAAGGACTCCGGCACGGACGGCTACTGCACCCTGCGCTCCCAGGCGGCGGACGGCTCCGAGGTGGGCCGCGCGGACTTCCGGTTCAGCGGGCCGGCCACCCGCATCGACAAGGTCGTCACGCTCCGTACGACGGCCAAGGGCACCACGGCCGAGCTGCTCGGCTGCCACGCCGGCTGACGCCGTCCGGACACTCCCCGGCATCGCCCGGAATGCGTAGGCCCCGACCTGCGTTGATGTGAATCTGATGGCTTATGTCCTCCCCCTTCCGCCGTTGAATTGTTAGGCTCGTGGTTTCGCCCATCCAAGAGGGAACATTCTTCTGGGTAGGGCGATGCTTTGTATTTCCCAGTACCGACGAGGAGCACCCTGTGACCCAGACCAGCGAGAACGTCACCTGGCTGACCCAGGAGGCGTACAACAAGCTCAAGGTCGAGCTTGAGTACCTTACTGGTCCTGCGCGCACGGAGATCGCCGCCAAGATCGCGGCCGCGCGCGAGGAGGGCGACCTGCGCGAGAACGGCGGGTACCACGCTGCCAAGGAGGAGCAGGGCAAGCAGGAACTGCGCGTGCGCCAGCTGACCCAGCTCCTCGAGAACGCCAAGGTCGGCGAGGCCCCGGCCTCCGCCGACGGTGCCGTCGCGCCCGGCATGGTCGTCACGATCGCCTTCGACGGCGACGAGGACGACACGATGTCGTTCCTGCTCGCGTCCCGCGAGTACGCGAGCGCCGACATCGAGACGTACTCGCCGCAGTCCCCGCTCGGCTCCGGCGTCATCGGCCACAAGGTGGGCGAGGACGCGGAGTACGAGCTGCCGAACGGCAAGAAGGCATCGGTGAAGATCCTGAAGGCCGAGCCCTACTCGGGCTGACCGGCCTCCCCCTTCCCTCGAGCCCCCGGCGTCCGCCGCATCCCACGGACACCGGGGGCTTCGTCATGCCCGGGAGGCCGCCGTCATGCCGTGGCCGAGCGGTACTTGCGCACCGCCAGGGACCGGAATATGACGACGATCAGCACCGAGTAGATCAGCGAGGCCCAGACCGAGTGCTGCATGGGCCAGGCGTGCGAGGTGGACTGGCCGGGGCTGCCCATCAGGACCCGGGCCGCCTGGACGGTGGCGCTGAACGGGTTCCACTCCGCGATGTGACGCAGCCAGGGGGTCATGTTGCTGATGTCCACGAACGCGTTGGACAGGAACGTCACCGGGAACAGCCAGATCAGCCCGCCGGAGGTGGCCGCCTCGGGGGTGCGCACGCTCAGGCCGATCAGGGCGCCGATCCAGGTGAACGCGTATCCGAGCAGGAGCAGCAGGCCGAAGGCCGCGAGGACCTTGCCCGCGTCGGTGTCCTGGTAGGTCCCGACCCGCCAGCCGACGAGCAGCGCGACGACGGCGAGGACCAGCAGGGTGAGCGCCGTCTGGACCAGGTCGGCGAGGGTGCGGCCGGTGAGCACCGCGCCGCGCGCCATGGGCAGCGAGCGGAAGCGGTCGATGAGGCCCTTGTGCATGTCGTCGGCGATGCCGGCGCCGGAGCTCGCCGTGGCGAAGGTGACGGTCTGCGCGAAGATGCCGGCCATCAGGAAGTTCTTGTAGCCCTCGGCGCTGGTGCTGCCGTCGATCTTCATGGAGCCGCCGAAGACATAGGTGAACAGCACCACGAACATGATCGGCTGAATAAGCCCGAAGATGACCATCTCCGGAATGCGGGACATCCGGATCAGGTTCCGCTTGGCGACGATCAGCGAGTCCCGGACGGACCGGGTGAACGGGTTGCCGGGCGCGGGGACGGGCACGGCCTCGATGGCGGAACTCACTTCACGGCCTCCTTGGCGCTCTCCGGGTTCTGGTCGGCGGTCTCGGCGACGTGTCCGGTCAGGGACAGGAAGACGTCGTCGAGGGTGGGGCGGCGCAGCCCCACGTCGTCCATCTCGATCCCGCGCGTGTCCAGTTCCCGGATGATCTCGGCGAGCAGCTTGGCGCCGCCGGTGACGGGGACCGTGAGCCTGCGGGTGTGCTCCTCGACCGTGGTCTCGCCCTTGCCGAAGCCGGTGAGGACCTCGACGGCGGCCGGGATGTCCTCGCGTTCGTGCACCACGACCTCCACCCGCTCGCCGCCGGTGCGGGCCTTGAGCTGGTCGGAGGTGCCCTTGGCGATGACCCGGCCGTGGTCGACCACCGCGATGTCGTGGGCGAGGTGGTCGGCCTCCTCCAGGTACTGGGTGGTGAGCAGCAGGGTCGTGCCACCGGAGACGAGCTGCTTGATGACCTCCCACAGCTGCTGGCGGTTGCGCGGGTCGAGGCCGGTGGTCGGCTCGTCCATGAACATCACCGGGGGCGAGACCACGAGCGCCGCGGCGAGGTCGAGCCGGCGGCGCATGCCTCCGGAGTAGGTCTTGGCGGGGCGGTCGGCGGCGTCCGCGAGGTTGAACTGCTCCAGCAGTTCGGCCGCCCGCTGCCGGGCCGGCCGGGCCCTCATCTGGTACAGCTGCCCGACCATCTGCAGGTTCTCCCGGCCGGTCAGGTACTCGTCGACCGCCGCGAACTGGCCGGACAGGCCTATGGAGCGGCGCACGGCGTCGGGGTGTTTCAGGACGTCCACGCCGGCGACGACGGCGGTGCCGCTGTCGGGGCGCAGCAGGGTCGTCAGGCAGCGGACGGCCGTCGTCTTGCCGGCGCCGTTCGGCCCGAGCAGGCCGAGGACCGTGCCCTCGGGCACGTCGAGGTCTACGCCGTCCAGTGCCCTTACCTCACCGAAGGTCTTCACCAGGCCTTCGGCATAAATGGCGCCTGGCATGTCTGTCTCCGTCTCCACGTCGTCGGGGAACACTCAGGGATTCCGGTCACACCATAACGCGATGTATCGCGTCTCTCAATGGGCTTCGGCCCGGGATTACTCGAACGAGTGATCCCCCCGGCCCCGGCCTCGGACGGGTCGGGGCCCGGTCTCAGTCGATGACCGTGTAACCCGCGTCCCGCAGGGCCTGGCCAACCTCGGCGCAGTGCACCGGGCCCTCCGTCTCGAGGTGCAGCTCCACCTCCGCCTCCGTGAGCCCGAGCCGGGGGTCGGTTCGTACGTGGCTCACGTCGAGGACGTTAGCGTCGACCACTGACAACACCCCGAGGAGCGTGGCGAGGGCGCCGGGGCGGTCGGTCAGCCGCAGCCGTACGGCCAGGTAGCGGCCCTGCGCGGCCATGCCGTGCCGCAGCACGCGCTGGAGCAGCACCGGGTCGACGTTGCCGCCGGAGAGCACGGCGACGACCGGGCCCTCGAAGGCGTCCGGCGCGGCCAGCAGCGCCGCGACCGGGCTGGCCCCGGCAGGCTCCACGACCAGCTTGGCCCGCTCCAGGCACAGCAGCAGCGCCGCCGACAGCTGGTCCTCGCTGACCGTGCGCACCTCGTCGACCAGCTCGCGGATGATCCCGAACGGCACCGCGCCGGGCCGGCCCACCTTGATGCCGTCGGCCATCGTCGCCGGGTTCCGCACCGTCACCGGGTGCCCCGCGGCCAGCGAGGGCGGGTAGGCCGCCGCGCCCTCCGCCTGCACGCCGACGATCCTGACCTCCGGCCGGATCGCCTTGACCGCGACGGCGATCCCGGCCGCCAGCCCGCCGCCGCCGATCCCGACGACGACGGTGCGCACCTCCGGGCACTGCTCCAGGATCTCCAGGCCGACCGTGCCCTGGCCCGCGATGATGTCCGGGTGGTCGAAGGGGTGGATGAACACCGCGCCCGTGGCGGCCGCGTACTCCTCGGCGGCGGCCAGCGTCTCGTCGACCACCTGGCCGTGCAGGCGCACCTCGGCTCCGTACTCCCGGGTCGCGCTGACCTTCGGGAGGGGCGCGCCCTTGGGCATGAACACCGTGGCGTGCACGCCCAGCAGCGAGGAGGCCAGTGCCACGCCCTGCGCGTGGTTGCCGGCGCTGGCGGCCACCACGCCCGCCGCCCGTTCCTCGGGCAGCAGCCCGGCGATGCGCACATAGGCGCCGCGCAGCTTGAACGAGCCGGTCCGCTGGAGGTTCTCGCACTTCAGCTGCACCGGCGCGCCGACCAGCTGGGACAGGTGCCGGCTGCCCTCCATCGCGGTGACCCGTGCCACACCCGAGAGCATCTTCTGCGCTCCGCGCACATCGTCGAGGGTGACGGAACGCAAGGAGTCAGCCGTGCCGTAGCTCATGACTCCAGCATCGCAGTTCACACTCGCGCACGACTTGTGTGACCAAGCTCCGAGACCGGTTTGCGCAGCGCCGGTACGGCCCGGCGCCGGGCCGCGTACCCTGTCCCCCAACCCAGCAGCCCTTCATGAAGTGAGCCTCCGGCCATGCCCACAACACCTGAAATGTCGATGGACATGACGACCGTCGGTGACCCCGGTCTTCTCGACACCCTCCAGCACGAGGTGGCGGTGTTCGCCCGCCGCGCCGAACAGACGCGGCTCGGCGGGGTCGGGCAGGTGCGCAACTCCATGGACCGCGCCGCTTACCTGCTGCTCAACCGCCTCGACAAGGAAGGCCCGATGGGCGTCAAGGCGCTCGCCGCGGGCATGGGCATCGACTCCTCCACGGTCACCCGGCAGGTCGCGCCCCTGGTCGACACCGGGCTGGTCAAGCGCACCTCGCACCCGGAGGACGGCCGCGCGGTGGTGCTTCAGCTGTCCCCGCGCGGGGCCGCCCGGCTGGAGGAGGTGCGTTCGTCGCGGCGTCAGCTGATGGCCGAGCTGACACACGACTGGGCACCGGAGGAGCGCGAGCAGTTCTGCACGCTCCTGACGCGCTTCAACCACGCGCTGTCCGCGCGCACCGTGCAGGGCGTCCCGGCCCCGGAGCAGCCGCCGGCGTCCTGAGCCGCACGGCGCACAGGAGCGGTCCCAAGTCTTGACCCCGGGCCCTCGCTGGCCTCATATGAGACCGGGTCCTGTGTCGTACGCGGTTCACCTGTCCGTACCGGACGGGGCCCCTCATGGGGGAGGCGTGGTGCTTGATCGGCAGGTGTCCCGCGGGGCCCGCCGGGCCCGGGAGTTCGAGGCGTTCGTCGCGGGCGCGGCAGGGCGCCTGCTGCATGCCGCCACGCTGCTCACCGCGGAGCCGACGCACGCCAACCCCCGCGCGCGTCGCCTGCTGACGCTGGCACTCGGCCACACCTACGCCCGCTGGGACCGGCTGCGCGGCGAGGACCCTTACGACTGCGCCCGCCAGTACCTCGCCACCCGCTTCGCGCGCGCCACCTGGCACCGGTACCTCGCCCTCGGGCGCACCCGGCCCGATCCGCGCAGCCCGCTCGCCGCGCTCGGCCCGCAGGAGCGGCTGATCCTGGTGCTGCGGCTCTACGAGGGCGTCGCCGAGGAACAGGCCGCGGCCCTGCTCGGTCTGCCCGTGGACCGCGTCCACACCATCTGCGACCGCGCGACGGCCACGGTGCTGCACCCGCCCCGGCCGGCCGGCCCGCGCACGGTGGGCGCGAAGGTGGCGCCGTCATGAGCCCGCGGCACGATGCCCCGGGGCCGTCACACGTGGTCGTCGGGCCGAGGCCCGCCCCTCCGGTGCCACGACACGGCTTGACCATGCCGCCGCACGCCGTGGTGGAACCGCGGCAAACCTGCGAAGCCCGGCGCTCGAGGAGGCTCCGGTGAACCGGGCGGAGCGGGAGGCCGCCGTGCGCCGGGTCATGGAGGAGCGGCCGGCGCCGGTGCCGCCGGAGCTGCACGCGGAGGCGGTGCGGCGGGGCGAGCGCGTGCTGCGGCGCAGACTGCTCGCCCGCCGGGTGCTGTGGCTGCTGGCGTGCGCGGCGGTCGTGGCGTTCGGCCTGTGGGCCGCGCACGTGCACCCGTGGGTGGAGCCGCCCTCGCAGACGACTCCACCGGTCAGCGGCTGGTGATCAGGGCCGGCTAGCCCAGGGCCTGCTGGAGGTCCTCCAGCAGGTCGTCGACGTTCTCGATGCCGACGGACAGGCGCACCAGGTCGCCGGGCACCTCCAGCGCGGAGCCGGCCGCGGAGGCGTGCGTCATCCGGCCGGGGTGCTCGATGAGGGACTCGACACCGCCGAGGGACTCGCCGAGCGTGAACACCTTGGCGCGGTTGCAGACCTCGACGGCTGCCGCCTCGCCGCCCTCGACCCGGAAGGACACCATGCCGCCGAACGCCTTCATCTGCTTGGCGGCGACCTCGTGGCCGGGGTGCTCGGGCAGGCCCGGGTAGAGCACGCTCGTCACGCGCGCGTGCCGGGTCAGCATGTCGGCGACCTTCGTGGCGTTCTCGCTGTGCCGGTCCATGCGCACCGCGAGGGTCTTGGTGCCGCGCAGCACCAGCCAGGAGTCGAAGGGGCCGGCGACGGCGCCCATCGCGTTCTGGTGGTAGGCCAGCTCCTCGCCGAGCTCCGGGTCGGAGACGATCAGGGCACCGCCGACCACGTCGGAGTGGCCGCCCATGTACTTGGTCAGGGAGTGCACGACGACGTCCGCCCCGAGCGACAGCGGCTGCTGGAGGTAGGGCGTGGCGAAGGTGTTGTCGACGACGAGCTTCGCGCCCGCGTCGTGCGCGATCTGGGCGACGGCGGCGATGTCGGTGATGCCGAGCAGCGGGTTCGAGGGGGTCTCCACCCAGACGGCCTTGGTCTTCGGGGTGATCGCGGCCCGGACGGCGGCCGGGTCGCTGGTGTCGGCGACGGACCACTCCACGCCCCAGCGGGTGACGACCTTGGCGAAGAGACGGAAGGTGCCGCCGTAGGCGTCGTTCGGGATCACCACGTGGTCGCCCGGGCTGAGCAGCGTGCGCAGCAGGGTGTCCTCGGCCGCCAGGCCGGACGCGAAGGCGAGGCCGCGGCGACCGCCCTCCAGCGCGGCGAGGTTCTCCTCGAGGGCGGTGCGGGTCGGGTTGGCGCTGCGGCTGTACTCGTAGCCGCCGCGCAGCCCGCCGACGCCGTCCTGCTTGTAGGTCGAGACCTGGTAGATCGGCGGGACGACCGCGCCGGTGAGGGGATCCGCGGTGTTGCCCGCGTGGATCGCGAGGGTCTCGAAGTGCTGACTGATGTGCCTGTCGCTCATGTCCACCGAGCGTAGTGCGCCCCGCCGCATACTGACGCCCCCGTCCCCCGCGGGGCACCGCCGCGAGGGATTTCCCTGCGTGGACAACGGCGGGAGGTCTGTACGACGGCCCCGGCCGCCGGCAGCCGCGCCCCCGCGTTCTCTGTCATGTCCCGGACCAGGGTTTTCCACAGGGCGGCGGTGGGGTTGGCCAACTGTCGGCGGCGTCTGGTTCGCTTGGGGCATGGCGATTCTCTGGCTGATCATGGCGCTGCTCATGCTGAGCTTCGTGCTGCTCCCCGTCATGCGGCGCAGGCGCGGGGTGATCGAGCAGGTTCCCCCGGGTCACCCGGACGCCGCCGACCCGGCGGACTACGGCTTCGTGCGCCAGGAGGAGCTGGACGTGCGCATGCCCGGCCCGGACCAGGACCTGCTGGACGTCCTGGACCTGGTGCAGCGCACGCAGGACTACCGCGCGGCGGCTCAGCTGCTGGCCGGCACCGAGATCGCGGGCGAACCGCGCTGGCAGCGGGTGCAGGCCTTCGCCGGAGCGGCCGCGCTGGAGCTGCAGCAGCGGCCCGGCGGGGTGCACGAGACGCCGGGCGGCCAGTGGCTGCGGGTGTGGCGGGCCGAGCAGCCCAAGGACGCCGGCGGGGCCGCCGTGCACGCGGAGTTCCTGGCGCAGCAGGCCTGGCGGACGTCGACGCCCGGCTCGGACGACTTCCGGATCATCATGGAGGAGGCCCGGGAGTCCTGCGGACAGGCGGCCCTGCTGGCCCCCGGCGACCCGGTGCCGTACGTCGTCGAGCTGTCCGTCGCCCGCGGCCTCGCGTATCCGCGGGCCGAGTTCGAGCAGCTGTGGCTGAAGATCCTCGACCGCGCCCCGAACCACATGGGCGCGCATCTGGCCGCACTGCACTACTGGTGCGAGAAGTGGCACGGCTCGCGCGAGCAGGCGTACTCCTTCGCCGAGGCCGCCGCGGCCCGCGCCCCGCAGGGCTCGCTGCTCGCCGCGCTGCCGCTGTTCGCGGTCTTCGAGCACCTCCCCGAGGTGAACCTGGTCGCGAGCTTCTACCAGAGCGAGGTCGTCACCAAGGCGATGCACGGCGCGCTGCACGCGGTGCACGCCGCGCGCCCCGACGACCCGATGCTCGCGCACGTCCGCCATCTGCTGATCTTCTTCCTGGTCCGCGCCGAACGCTGGGCGGAGGCCGTGCAGCAGCTGATACACGTCGACGGTCATGTCGGCGCGCTGCCCTGGATCCTGTCGGCCGACCCGGCCGCCGAGTTCGCCGTCTACCGCGCGCTGGCGGTGGGCGGTTACGAGGCGAACGGCGGCAGCCCGGCGAGTCTGCCCGGCTGACCGGGGCGGGGCCCCGAGCCGAGCGGGCACCGGCCCCCGCCGTATTCGCTTTGCCCTCCTGACCTGCGGTACGGAATACTCCGGCATCCCCCCACACCGCACCACGCGCGCCGGCGGGCGCCGGTCGCGTGCTGCTTCATGTCCGGTTTCTGAGGTCCTGTGGGGGGATCTGCCCGATGGGCGCAACTCTGCGCGCGCTGCGCGCTCTCGTGATGCTGCTCGGCTTCTATCTGCTGAGCCTCGTCCTGCTGGCGGTGCTGATCGGTCTCGACGTCGCCGCGTTCACCTGGGGGCACGGCCCGGTCGTCGCGAAGCTCGCCGTCGTCACGGTGCTGCTGGCCGTACCCGTCGTACGCGGCATGTTCATGCTGCGCACCCCGAAGGGCGAGGACGGGCCCGGGATCGCGGTCGCCGAGGCCGACGAGCCCCGGCTGTGGGCGCTGGTCCGGGAGGTCGCGGCGGCGGCCGGCACCCGCGCCCCCGACCGGATCCTGCTGACCGGCGAGGTCAACGCGGCCGTCGGCGAACAGTCGCGGCTGCTCGGCCTGTTCCCCGGCCCGCGCCTGCTCTACCTGGGCGTGCCGCTGCTGACCGGTCTCACCGAGGACCGGCTGCGGGCCGTGCTGGCCCATGAGTACGGGCACTTCACCGGCGGCGACACCCGGCTGTCGGCGCCGGTCGTGCGCGGCCGGGTGCAGATCGGCCGGGTCATCGAGCAGTTCCACGCCAGGGCGCAGGGCAAGGAGGCCGCCGTGCGCGCCCGGCAGGAGCAGGCCGCGGCCAAGCGGATCGCCAAGGGCAGGAAGGCCAAGAAGGTCGACGCGTCCGGTGCCGGAGCGACGTACCGGATGATGGCGGCGGTCTACACCTGGTACGGCAGGCTGTATCTGCGCGCCTCCCTCGCCACCGCGCGCGGCCAGGAGTTCGCCGCCGACCTGGCCGCCGCCCGGATCGCCGGGCGCGACGCGACCGCGGCGGCGCTGCGCGAGATCCCGGTCCTGTCCGTCTCGCACGGCTTCTACCTGGACTCCTACGCCACCCTCGGCCTGCCGGCCCGACTGCTGCCGCCGCGCGGACAGTTCTTCGGCGGCTTCGGCAGGCTGCTGACGGCCCGGGAACGGGAACTGGTCGAGCTGCGCGAGCGGCTGCCCGAGGAGCCGGCCTCGCCGTACGACTCCCACCCGCCGATCGCCGAGCGGGTGCGGCGGATCGAGGCGCTGCCCGCCGACGGGCGCACCGAGGGGGCCGAGGGCACGGCGCTCGCCCTGCTCACCGACCCGGAGCGGACCCTGGCCGCGCTGGAGGACGCCGTCCTGACCGACGAGGTGCTCGCCTTCGGGCGCTCGGCCGGCTGGCCGGAGCTGCTGGACGCCTCGATGGCCACGGGGCTGTCCACCGCACAGACCCCGCTGCACCAGGCCCTGACCGCCTACACCGGGCGGCCTCCGACGCTGCCCGCGCTGCTGGAGGTCGTCGACGACGGACGCCTTTGGCTGCTGGCGGAGCATCTGCCGCTGTCGAAGGAGGCGTCCGCCGCGCGGGGCCGGGCGTTCCGCGAGTTCGCGCGCCCCGTGCTGCGCGGGTCGCTGCGGACGATGGTGCTGGCCGAGTTCAGCGCGCGTTCGCTGCTG
>NZ_JBSGDB010000265.1:0-12260 GCF_053602155.1 Streptomyces sp. NPDC004561 | reverse complement strand
TTGAGCATCGTGCCCGCCTCGGACGGGAACGCGGACTCGATCATCACCTGGTAGCGGCGCATGTCGACGATGTGGTCGACGTGCTCGATGTCGACGGGGCACTGCTCGACGCAGGCGCCGCAGGTGGTGCAGGACCACAGCACGTCCGGGTCGATGACGCCGTTCTCCTCGGCGGTGCCGATCAGCGGGCGCTCGGCCTCGGCGAGGGCGGCGGCCGGGACGTCCTTCAGCTGCTCCTCGGAGGCCTTCTCCTCGCCCTCCACGGTCTTGCCGCCGCCGGCCAGCAGGTACGGCGCCTTGGCGTGCGCGTTGTCGCGCAGCGACATGATCAGGAGCTTGGGGGAGAGGGGCTTGCCGGTGTTCCAGGCGGGGCACTGCGACTGGCAGCGGCCGCACTCGGTGCAGGTGGAGAAGTCCAGCAGGCCCTTCCAGGAGAACTGCTCGACCTGGGAGACGCCGAAGACGTCGTCCTCGCCGGGGTCCTCGAAGTTGATCGGCTCGCCGCCGGAGGTCATCGGGAGGAGTGCGCCGAGGGAGGTGCCGCCGTCCGCGTTGCGCTTGAACCAGATGTTCGGGAAGGCGAGGAAGCGGTGCCAGGCGACACCCATGTCGGTCTTCAGGGCGACCGTGATCATCCAGATGAAGGAGGTCGCGATCTTCAGGCCGGCGAAGAAGTAGGTGAGGTTCTGGAGCGTGGAGACGCTCAGGCCCTTCAGCCACGCGACGACCGGGTACGAGACGAAGAAGGAGGCCTCGTAGCCGTCCACGTGGTGCTGGGCGCCCTCGAGGGCGTGCAGCATGAAGATGCAGACGCCGACGATGAGGATGACGGCCTCGACGAAGTAGGCCTGGCCGAAGTTGGAGCCGGCGAAGCGGGACTTGCGGCCCGGCTTGTTCGGCTTGCTCAGCTGGCGGATGACGATCAGGGTCAGGATGCCCAGCGTGGTCATCGTGCCGAGGAACTCGACGAAGACGTTGTACGGGGCCCAGTCGCCGATGACCGGCAGGAGCCAGTCGGCCTGGAAGAGCTGCCCGATCGCGTTGACGATCGTCAGCAGCAGGGAGAAGAAGCCCACCGCCACGAACCAGTGCGCCACGCCGACGACGCCCCAGCGGTTCATCCTGGTGTGGCCGAGGAACTCCTTGACCACGGTGATGGTGCGCTGCTTGGGGTCGTTGGTCCTGGTCCCGGCCGGTACCGGCTGGCCGAGGCGCATGAAGTTGTAGATCTGGAGGAGGGCGCGGCCGAACAGTGCCACGCCGACCACGATCAGGACCAGCGACACGATGATCGCGGCGAGTTGCATTGGGGCTCCTGAGGCGGCCTCGAGTTGACTGAGCGAAGGTAGCTGAGCGGATTGACCGTGCGAAATTACTAAGCGGTAACTTATCCAGTCCGTCTGAGACTACCCCCATCTTCTGTCGCGATGCAGCCGGGCGCGGGGTGATCTGGATCGCTGAGGGTTGCCCCCGTCATCATGCCGCAGGCAATCAGATCGTGTTATTCATACCGAATTGCTACATTCGCCCCTACCTTAGATCCGTGCTATACGGGATCGCCGCGGCCACCGCCGCCCTGCTGCTCACCGCCGTGCTGGCGGCACTCCTGCGGGTGCCCGCCCGGCGGGCGGGCGTCGTCGACCGGCGCCGGCAGCGGCCCCTCCCGCTCCTCGGCGGCCTCGCCGTCGTGGCCGTCACCTGCGCGGTCGCCTGGACGGGTGAGTACACCCGGATCGCCCCGCTCGGTGACGGGGTCGGGAAGCTGCTCCTCGCCGCCGCGGCGGTCGCCGCGCTGGGCCTGGTCGCCGACGTGTGGCGGCTGCGCACGCGCGTGCTGGTCGCCGGTACGGCCGTGGCGGCGGCCTGTGTGGTGCCGTACGACGTGACCGGTGTGCCGGGAGGCGTGCTGGCCGTCGGCTGGATCGTCCTCGCCTCCCTCGCCTTCAAGGGGCTCGATCACGCCGACGGGCTGGCCGGCACGGTCGGGGTGGTCACCGCCTTCGGGGCGGGCGTCTGTGCCGCCGCCGAGGTGATGGACGGGCTCGCCGTGCTGCTGAGCGTGTTCGCCGCGGCCCTCACCGGCTTCCTGATGCACAACTGGCACCCCGCGCGGATCGGACTCGGCGCCTGCGGCTCGCTGTTCACCGGGTTCCTGCTGTCCTCGGCCGTCGTCTTCACGCGCGCGGGGTACGAACTGGGGCCGAGCGCGGCGGTGGTGTTCTGCCTCGGCGCGGTCGCGGCCGCCGACGCCGTCCTGGTGGTCCTCGCCCGGCTGCTGGCCCGGCGCCCGCCGCTCAGGCGCGGCCCCGACCATCTCGTGCACCGGCTGCGGCGGCGCGGGCTCACCCCGCAGGGGTCCGTGGTGCTCCTGGGGGCCGGCTCCTTCGCCACGGTGCTCGTCGGGGTGCTGGTGCACACCGGGTGGGCGGGTGAGGAGGCCGCGTTCTGGGTGGGGGGAGGGGCGGTGCTCGCCGTGCTCGTACTCCTTCGCATCCCTGTCCAACAGCCCCGCCGGACCGCATCGACGCAGGTCAGAGGGCAGTTGCGTGTAAGGAACGGATAAGACTTGAGCCCATCCGACTCAGGTCTGTTGACCCCAGGGATCCTCTCGTGCACACTTGAGCCTGTTCCACTCAAGTCAGCTGGAGGAATCAACCATGGCACGTGCGGTCGGCATCGACCTGGGCACGACTAACTCCGTCGTCAGCGTTCTGGAGGGCGGCGAGCCCACCGTCATCACCAACGCCGAGGGTGCCAGGACCACGCCGTCCGTCGTCGCCTTCGCGAAGAACGGTGAGGTGCTCGTCGGCGAGGTCGCCAAGCGCCAGGCGGTCACGAACGTGGACCGGACCATCCGCTCGGTGAAGCGACACATGGGCACCGACTGGAAGATCGAGCTCGACGGCAAGGTCTTCAACCCGCAGCAGATGTCCGCGTTCATCCTGCAGAAGCTGAAGCGGGACGCCGAGGCCTACCTGGGCGAGAAGGTGACCGACGCGGTCATCACCGTCCCGGCGTACTTCAACGACTCCGAGCGCCAGGCGACGAAGGAGGCCGGCGAGATCGCCGGTCTGAACGTCCTGCGTATCGTCAACGAGCCCACCGCGGCCGCGCTGGCCTACGGTCTCGACAAGGACGACCAGACGATCCTCGTCTTCGACCTCGGCGGCGGCACCTTCGACGTGTCCCTGCTGGAGATCGGCGACGGCGTCGTCGAGGTGAAGGCCACCAACGGTGACAACCACCTCGGTGGCGACGACTGGGACCAGCGCGTCGTCGACTACCTGGTCAAGCAGTTCGCGGCCGGCCACGGCGTGGACCTCGGCAAGGACAAGATGGCCCTCCAGCGCCTCCGTGAGGCCGCCGAGAAGGCCAAGATCGAGCTGTCCTCGTCCACCGAGACCTCGATCAACCTGCCGTACATCACCGCGTCCGCCGAGGGCCCGCTGCACCTGGACGAGAAGCTCACCCGCGCCCAGTTCCAGCAGCTGACCGCGGACCTGCTGGAGCGCTGCAAGACGCCGTTCCACAACGTCATCAAGGACGCCGGCATCTCCATCAACGAGATCGACCACGTCGTCCTCGTCGGTGGCTCCACCCGTATGCCCGCCGTCGCCGAGCTCGTCAAGGAGCTGACCGGCGGCAAGGACGCCAACAAGGGCGTGAACCCGGACGAGGTCGTCGCCATCGGCGCCGCTCTGCAGGCCGGTGTCCTCAAGGGCGAGGTCAAGGACGTCCTGCTCCTCGACGTCACCCCGCTGTCCCTCGGTATCGAGACCAAGGGCGGCATCATGACCAAGCTGATCGAGCGCAACACCACGATCCCGACCAAGCGCTCCGAGATCTTCACCACGGCCGAGGACAACCAGCCGTCCGTGCAGATCCAGGTCTACCAGGGCGAGCGCGAGATCGCGGCCTACAACAAGAAGCTCGGCATGTTCGAGCTGACCGGTCTGCCGCCGGCCCCGCGTGGCGTCCCGCAGATCGAGGTCGCCTTCGACATCGACGCCAACGGCATCATGCACGTGACCGCCAAGGACCTGGGCACGGGCAAGGAGCAGAAGATGACCGTCACCGGCGGCTCCTCGCTGCCGAAGGACGAGGTCGACCGGATGCGCCAGGAGGCCGAGCAGTACGCGGAGGAGGACCACCGCCGCCGCGAGGCCGCCGAGACCCGCAACCAGGGCGAGCAGCTCGTCTACCAGACCGAGAAGTTCCTCAAGGACAACGAGGACAAGGTCCCCGGCGAGATCAAGACCGAGGTCGAGTCCTCCGTCGCCGAGCTGAAGGAGAAGCTCAAGGGCGAGGACACCGCCGAGATCCGCACCGCCACCGAGAAGGTCGCGGCCGTCTCGCAGAAGCTCGGCCAGGCCATGTACGCCGACGCCCAGGCCGCGCAGGCCGCGGGCGGCGAGTCCGCCGGTGCCGGCGAGGCCAAGGCCGATGACGATGTCGTCGACGCCGAGATCGTGGACGACGAGCGCAAGGACGGTGCCGCGTGACGGAGGAGACCCCGGGCTTCGACGAGAAGCCCGACGTCCCCTCCGGCGCCACCTCCGACGACGCCGAGCCGAAGGCCGCCCCCGAGGAGGGGGCGGCCCCGGCCGGGGACGGACACGCAGACGCCGGTCTGGTCGCCCAGCTGGACCAGGTGCGTACGGCGCTGAACGAGCGCACGCTCGACCTCCAGCGCCTCCAGGCCGAGTACCAGAACTACCGTCGCCGGGTCGAGCGGGACCGGGTCGCGGTCCGGGAGATCGCCATCGCGAACCTCCTGACCGAACTCCTGCCCGTGCTCGACGACATCGGCCGCGCGCGGGAACACGGCGAGCTGGTCGGCGGCTTCAAGTCGGTGGCCGAGTCGCTGGAGACCGTCGCGGCGAAGATGGGCCTGCAGCAGTTCGGCAAGGAGGGCGAGCCCTTCGACCCGACCATCCACGAGGCCCTGATGCACAGCTACGCGCCGGACGTCACCGAGACGACCTGCGTGGCGATCCTGCAGCCCGGGTACCGCATCGGCGAGCGCACCATCCGCCCCGCGCGGGTGGCCGTGGCCGAACCGCAGCCCGGCGCGCAGAGCGTCAAGGCCGAGGGCGCCGAGGAGAACACCGAGGCGAAGCAGGCCGGCGCCGGCGACAACGAGGAGAACGGTGGCCCGGAGGAGGGCTGACGTAATCACCGCAGACAGGAAGGAGGGACGTCGGGGATGAACACCAAGGACTTCATCGAGAAGGACTACTACAAGGTCCTCGGCGTCCCCAAGGACGCCACCGAGGCCGAGATCAAGAAGGCGTACCGGAAGCTCGCCCGCGAGTTCCACCCGGACGCCAACAAGGGCAACGCCAAGGCCGAGGAGCGCTTCAAGGAGATCTCCGAGGCGAACGACGTCCTCGGCGACCCCAAGAAGCGCAAGGAGTACGACGAGGCACGCGCCCTGTTCGGCAACGGCGGCTTCCGCCCCGGGCCGGGCGCGGGCGGCGGCTCCTTCAACTTCGACCTGGGCGACCTCTTCGGAGGCGGCGGGAACGCCCAGAGCGGAGGCTTCGGCGGCGGCATCGGCGACGTCTTCGGGGGCCTGTTCAACCGGGGCGGCACGGGGACGACCCGTACCCAGCCGCGCCGCGGCCAGGACATCGACACCGAAGTGACCCTCAGCTTCACCGAGGCGATCGAGGGCGCGACGGTGCCGCTGCGGATGACCTCCCAGCAGCCCTGCAAGGCCTGTTCCGGCACCGGCGACAAGAACGGCACCCCGCGGGTGTGCCCGACCTGCGTCGGCACCGGCCAGGTGGCGCGGGGCTCCGGTGGCGGCTTCTCGCTCACCGACCCCTGCCCCGACTGCAAGGGCCGCGGCCTGATCGCCGAGCACCCCTGCCTGGAGTGCAGCGGCAGCGGCCGCGCCAAGTCCTCCCGCACCATGCAGGTCCGCATCCCGGCGGGCGTCACCGACGGGCAGCGCATCCGGCTGCGCGGCAAGGGCGCGCCCGGCGAGCGGGGCGGACCGGCGGGCGACCTGTACGTCACCGTGCACGTCGGCGAGCACCCGGTGTTCGGGCGCAAGGGCGACAACCTCACCGTCACCGTGCCGGTCACGTTCACCGAGGCGGCCCTCGGCGGCGAGGTGCGTGTCCCGACCCTCGGCGGCCCGGCCGTCACCCTGAAGCTGCCGCCCGGCACCCCCAACGGCCGCACGATGCGGGCGCGGGGCAAGGGCGCGGTCCGCAAGGACGGCACTCGCGGCGACCTGCTGGTCACCGTCGAGGTGAGTGTCCCCAAGGACCTGACGGGGAAGGCTCGTGACGCACTGGAGGCGTATCGCGAGGCCACCGCGGGCGAGGACCCGCGGGCGGAGCTGTTCGAGGCCGCGAAGGGAGCTTGAGGGTGATGGACGGCCGTCGGCGTAATCCGTATGAACTGACCGAGGAGACCCCGGTCTACGTCATCTCGGTGGCGGCCCAGCTCTCCGGACTCCACCCGCAGACGCTGCGCCAGTACGACCGCCTGGGCCTGGTCTCCCCGGACCGCACCGCGGGCCGGGGCCGGCGCTACTCGGCCCGCGACATCGAACTGCTCCGCCAGGTGCAGCAGTTGTCGCAGGACGAGGGCATCAACCTGGCCGGTATCAAGCGCATCATCGAACTGGAGAACCAGGTCGCCGCCCTGCAGTCCCGTGTCGTGGAGCTGCAGGCGGCCCTGGACGGCGCGGCGGCCGCGATGCAGCAGCGCGAGGCCGCCGTCCACGCCTCCTACCGCCGCGACCTGGTCCCGTACCAGGAGGTCCAGCAGACCAGCGCGCTGGTGGTGTGGCGGCCCAAGAGACAGCAGCAGCCGGGCGACTGACGCCCGTCGAACACCACGCAGGGCCCGCGGACGCATCCCGTCCGCGGGCCCTCGTCGTGCCCCCGGAGGTTGTGCCGGTCTTTGCCGTCTCATGAACTCCCTTTGAATGGAGGGTCCGTAAAGAGCGTTTGGAGGTGATTCCGTGAGTCCTTCACAGGGTCAGCTGAGCGTGGTGTTGCGGACTCGTTAAGTAGTTCTTCTTGACGCCGGGTGTGGCCTCCGCGTTGTCTTTTCAGACACCTGGGTCGTATAGCAGCGCCCACGTCCGGAACGCACCTGAAGTGAGCCCCCGAATGCGTCGTATCGCCATATCCGTGGCCGCGTCCACGATGACCCTCTCGCTCGCCGGCTGCGGCATGCTGAACGCGACGGGGGACAGCGCGAGCGCGAGCCCGACCAAGGGCAACGACATCACCGTGGGCCTGCTGCTCCCGGAAACGGCCAACACGCGCTACGACAAGTTCGACTACCCCATCATCAAGAAGCAGGTGTCCGACCTCACCGGCAAGCAGGGCAAGGTCGTCTACGCCAACGCCGCCGCGGACGCCGCCCGGCAGGCCTCGCAGATGCAGAAGATGGTCGACGACAAGGTCGACATCATCCTGCTCGACGCAGTCGACTCGCACGCCATCGCCGGCGAGGTGAAGAAGGCCAAGGACGCCGGCATCCCGGTCATCGCCTACGACCGGCTCGCCGAGGGCCCGATCGACGCGTACATCTCCTTCGACAACGAACTCGTGGGCGAGGTGCAGGCCCGCTCCCTGCTGGAGGCGCTGGGCTCGAACGCCGACTCCTCCCAGAAGATCGTCATGATGAACGGCTCGCCCACCGACCCGAACGCCAAGCAGTTCAAGCAGGGCGCGCTCTCCGAGCTGACCGGCAAGGTGACGATCGCGGCGAGCTTCGACACCAAGGACTGGAAGCCGGAGAACGCCCAGGCCAACATGGCCCAGGCGATCGCCCAGATCGGCAAGGGCAACATCGCGGCCGTCTACGCGGCCAACGACGGCATGGCCGGCGGTGTCATCAAGGCCCTGAAGGCGGCCGGCGTCACCAGCCTGCCCCCGATCACCGGTCAGGACTCCGAACTCGACGCGGTGCAGCGGGTCGTGACCGGCGAGCAGTACATGAGCGTCTACAAGTCCTACCCGGACGAGGCCCAGGCCGCCGCGCAGATGGCCGTGGCCAAGGTCCAGGGCAAGGACATCCAGTTCGACGCCCTCACCCAGGACAAGGTGGACAGCCCCACCGCCAAGGGCATCCCGTCCAGGCTGGTCCAGGTGACCGCCCTGACCAAGAAGACCATCAAGGACACGGTCATCGCGGACAACATCTACACCGCCGGCGACATCTGCACCGCCAAGTACCGGGCGGCGTGCCTGGCCATCGGCCTCAAGTAGCCGCTGCGACGACCTTCGAGCCGTACGACCCCGGGTCGTACGGCTCGAGTCGTCTGGGGCCCGCCACGGCCCCCTGGGCGGCCTTCCCGGGCATCCGGGGGAAGCGTGCCGTGGTCATGTGCCCGCCACCACCGTCATCTTGTTGCAATGCGAGGGGCGGAGCCTGGGCGATACCGGGGCATACCAGGGGTTTACGACTCCCACGATGGGGTGAGCCGTGTTGCGGACCCGGTCGGCGCCGCGCATAGTTGCGCTGCGGAAGTGGCAGCACACCGGGGGTGGAATGGGCGATGGCCGGGCGGAGGGCGGAGGTGCATCCTCACGGTGCCGACCGGCTGTGCGAGGCCGGGGATCGGTTGTACTCCCGGGCCGTGCGCCGGGGACGGGTGCCGCGCACGGACGCCGACGCGGTGCCCTGCCTGCTGGAACTGGCCCTGCTGCACCCGGACCCCGACGACATGGACTGGCTGGTGCCGACCTCCCCGCAGGAGGTCATGACCAGGCTGCTGCGCGGGGTCCACGACGAGGTCAGCGAGAGCCAGCGCCGGGTGGGCTCGGCGGTGGCCGCCTTCGAGTGGTACGCGGGCCTCGGGCAGCTGCACGCGCCCCCGGCGCCCGCCGGGGGCAGCGCGGTCCGGGTGCTGGACGGGCTCTCCCGGATCCAGGCCGCGATGGACGAGGCGACCGAGGCGTGCACCACCGAGGTGCTCACCGTGCAGCCGGGCGGCATCCGGCGCGAGGCCGAGCTGAGCGAGGGGCTGCACCGGGCGCTGGCCCTGCGCGGCCGGGGCGTGCGCATGCGCGACCTGTACACGCATGTCGCCCGGCACGGGCAGGGGCTGCTCAACTACCTGGAGCTGATGGGTGACACGGTCGAGGCGCGCACCCTGGACGAGGTCATCGACCGGCTCATCCTCTTCGACCGCACGGTGGCCTTCATCCCCGCCAACGCGGACCGCACGATGGCCCTGGAACTGCGCCACCCGGCCCTGGTGCACTACCTGGTGACCGTCTTCGAACGGCTCTGGCGGCTGGCCATCCCGCTCACCGCGCCGCTGCCCGACACCGGCATCGAGGGCATCTCTCACCGCGAGCAGTCCATCGCCGCGCTGCTCGCCGAGGGCCACCAGGACGCGGTGATCGCCGAGCGGCTCGGCATCAGCGTCCGCACCTGCCGGGCGCACATCGCCCGCCTGTCGGAGACGCTCGGGGCGGCGAGCCGTGCCCAACTGGGCGTCCGCATCGCCCAGGTGGGCCTGGACGGCCGGCACCGGGGCCTGCCGGCCCCCAGCCTCACCGTTCCCGACCCAGAATCCCCGAGCGTGCGATGAGGTAGCCGAGCTGGGCGCGGCTGTCGCTGCCGAGGGTGGCGGCGAGCTTGGCGATGTGCAGGCGGGCGGTGCGGATGTTCATGCCGAGGCGTTCGGCGACGGCGGCGTCGGTGAGGCCCTCGACGAGCAGGGCGGCGATGGCGCGCTGGCGCGGGGTGACGCCGTCCAGGGACGACGGGCGGGCCGCGGCCCGCGGGTGCAGCGGGGTGGCCAGGCGCCAGAGCCGGTCGAAGACCGTCGCCAGATAACCGACCATCGCCGGGTGGCGGACCCCCAGGGCCAGGGTGCGGTCCTTGTTCGCCGGGAGGAAGGCCACCGCGCGGTCCAGCACGAGCAGGCGCTCGGTGATCTCGTTCAGGGTGCGGGCCTCCACGTCGCCCCGCAGCCGCTCGTAGCGGGCCTGGACGGTGGGGGCGTGGCGCAGGGTGTGCTGGTAGAGGGTGCGGATGCGGCCGCCGCGGTCCAGCAGCGCCTGGTCGCGGTCGAAGGCGAGGGCGTGCAGCTCGGGTGCCGTACGGGTGTGGGTGACATGCGGCTGGATCGCCAGGCATTCGGCGGTGGCGTCGGTCATGGCGTGGGTGATGACCTGGTTGATGCGGTCGATACCGCTGTGCACCCGGATCGCCGGCGGGTCGCCGGGGGCGGTGTCCGGCAGGCCAGGGCCCGTCCGCAGCAGGGGTTCGAGGGCCTTGGCGACACGGGCCTCGCGCCGGCGCTCGTCCGCGATGCGTTCCGCGGAGGCGCGCAGCAGTTCCCGCAGGACCACGGCGGCGGCGACGGGTTCGAGCCGGCTCATGTCGGCGACGGACGGCTGCAGCAGCCCGAACCGCAGCAGACAGGGGGCCGCTTGGGCGTCGGCGGCGCTGATCCGCCCCTCGCGCAGGGCGCGTTCGTACAGTGCCGTGCCCTGCGCGCACAGTTCCTCGACGCCGTGCTCGGGGTGCGGTGTCGGCCCGGTCATGGCGTCATTTGGTCCCGGTCCAGCAGGCCCGACTGCGCGATGAGATAGCCGAGCTGGGCGCGGCTGCCGCTGCCCAGCGCCTGGGCCAGCTTGGCGATGTGCGCGCGGCAGGTCCGTACGTTCATGCCGAGGCGGCGCGCGATCGCCTCGTCCACGTGGCCCTCGACGAGGAGCTTGGCGATGGAGTGCTGGATCTCGGTGATGCCGTCGGGCGCCGTCTCGTAGCGGGCGCCGGCGTTCAGCGGGACCGCCCGGTCCCACATGAACTCGAACACCTTGATGAGGTAGCGCACCAGGCCCGGGTGGCGCAGTTCCAGGGCGACCTGCTGGTCGTCCCGGATGGGGATGAAGGCGACGGTCTCGTCGCAGAGGATGAGGCGTTCCACCAGCTCGTCGATGGTGCGGTACTCGGCCTTGCCGTTGGCGAGCTGGGCGACGTAGGCCAGCTTCTCCGGGTTGTAGCGCGCGGTGTGCTGGTAGAGCGTGCGGATGCGCACCCCGCGCTCGATGAGCGGCCGGTCGCGCTCCAGGCCGCGCAGCAGGCTCCGTTCGGACAGGCGCTCGCTCGGCTGGACGGTGAGCACCTCGGTCTGGCACTGCGAAGTCGCCTGGTTGAGCGCCGCGTTGATGCGTTCCCCGCCCTCCAGGACCGTGATGGAGTCGCTGGTCGCCGCCATGTGGCTGCTGAGGGCCATGAACGGCTCGAAAACATCGGCAAGTTGGATGGACAACCGCCTGCGTTCGGTGATCTCCCGTTCGATCGGGCTGAGTCGCTGCGCCAGGGCCACGGGCGCGGGAAGCGGGCGCAGCCATTCCGGATCGTCGGGATCGGGGTGCAGAAGCGCGAACTCCAGCAGGCAGGGGGCGCATTCGACCTCGGCGCGGGCGATGCGTCCGGCCCGCAGCGCGTCGGCGTAGAGGCGGCCCCCTTCCTCGCACATCTCGGTCACCGCATGGGGATGTGCAGCTTTAGTCCGATTCGTTGCCAAATCTCCACCCCCCAGGGTCCTGAACATGCAGGAACATGATGCATCGATTATGTGGCCACGACGTGCCCGAATGAGCCATCGTCGTACTCGACGGGGGAAGAGGGGACCTTCAAGTGAGGACGAAGCCGACTATGGGCAAGAGACTGCTTCGCTCGATACTTGTCGCCGCATTCTCCGTCCTGGTGACCGTGGGGGCGCTCGGCGGCCTCACGAGTGAGAAGGGTGACGCACGAGCGGACACCACCTGGCCGACCGTGGCAGCTAGGACCGCCGTCGCCAGTGACACCACGTGGCCGATGCATCCCACGGACGGTGTGAGGAGCTGACGTGACTACCCCGCCTGACGACCGCTCCTTCCGTCGTGAGATGGCCACCGCCTACCGTTCCGGCTGGCACTTCATCGACCTGGTCACGGCCATCCCCCACAGCGGTGACTCGCTGATGGTGACCGTGTTCGGGGAGCCGGTCGTCGTCACGCGGGACGAGGACGGCGACCTACGGGCGTTCCGGTGCCTGCGCAAGCCACGCGGCGCACCCCAGCCGGTGCGCTGCGCCATCAGGTACGGAATGATCTTTGTGAATCTGGACCAGCGGGACCACCGGCTGTCCGAGCCGTCGGACTCCGATCTGAGGACCATCTCTGCCACCCCCCGCAGTGCCTGACGCGATTCCCCCGTCGTAAAAGATCGCTCAGGCGCTTCCCCCCGCAGCGGCGTCACCGTGACCTGAACACGGTGAC
>NZ_JBSGDB010000264.1:0-12265 GCF_053602155.1 Streptomyces sp. NPDC004561 | reverse complement strand
GGCCCACGGCGTCCCGCGAGGCCTCCACCGGCACGCTAGTCCCGGCACCCGCCCGCGGCCATCCGGGCCGCTCGCCGCCGGCGGTCGTCGCGAGCCGGTGAACCTTCCGGTCGCAGCACTAGATCCCCGGCCGGTACCGCAGCGGATGGTCCGCAGGGACCTCCACCAGGACGATCCGCGTGCCGTCCGGGTCGGTGATCCACATCTCGATCAGGCCCCACGGCTCGCGCACCGGCGGCCGGACGATTTCGACGCCCTTCGCGCGCAGTTCCTCGTGCGCGGCCGTGACGTCCTCGACCTGCAGCCAGAGCGCGAGCGCGGGCGACGGTGGGGTGTCGGACCTCCCCGAGACCTCCAGGAACCCGCCGCCGAGGAAGTAGACCGTCCCGCGCTCGGGGCCCGTGCCGAACTCCCGGTGGACGGCCAGGCCCAGCTGCTCGCCGTAGAACGCGCGGGAGCGCTCGGGATCGGTGGGCCGTAGAAGTGTCCGGCTGCTGAGTACGTGCACCATGCATGCGGAGCCTAGTGGCACAGTTACCCTCAGCCCTGGCTCAGCCACGCCCGAGATCGGAGACCGACCCCATGGACACCGCCCCCGCCGGACTCACCTTCCGAGACGCCATCGACGCCGACGTCGACGCGCTGGTCGCGCTGATCGAGTCGGCGTACCGCGGGGACGCCAGCCGGGCCGGGTGGACCACCGAGGCGGACATCCTGGAAGGCCGGCGGACCGACCCCGAGGGCGTGCTCCAGGTGATCAAGTCGCCCGACAGCCGACTGCTGACCGTGGAGCGCGACGGCCGGATCGTCGCCTGCTGCCAGCTCGAACACCGCGACGACCACGCCTACTTCGGCATGTTCGCGGTCAGCCCCGTCCTCCAGGGCGCCGGCCTCGGCAAGATCGTCATAGCGGAGGCCGAGGACCGGGCCCGGGCCGCCTGGGGCGCCACCGAGATGCACATGACCGTGATCTCCGTACGGAACGACCTGATCGCCTGGTACGAGCGCCGCGGCTACCGCCGTACGGGACGGATGACGCCGTTCCCGTACGGCGACGAGCGCTTCGGCATCCCGCAGCGCGACGATCTGCAGTTCGAGCTGCTGGTGAAGAAGCTCGTGTGACCGCTCCCGCGTGACGCCTACGCCGTGAACCGGCCCGTGCGCTTGATCTCCGGATAGTCGGTGGTCGCGCCGTCCAGCTGCAGCGCGCGGACCAGCCGCAGTTGGTCCTGCGTGTTGACCACCCAGCCGATGACCCGCAGCCCGGACGCGCGCGCGTGCTCGACGATCTCCAGGGTGAGCCGGCGGATGTCGAGACAGAGGGTCGCCGCGCCCACGGCGACCGCGCGCTCCACCACGTCCGTGCCGTAGCGGCCCGCGATCAGCGCGGTGCGCACGCCCGGCACCAGCCGCGCGATCTCGGCGACCGCCTCGTCGTGGAAGGAGGACACCTCCACCCGCCCGACCAGGTCCCGCTGCCGCATCACCTCGGCCAGCGCGCGCGCCGCCGCCACGTCCTTGATCTCGGCCTGCAACGGCGTGCTCACCGTGTCCAGGACCTCCTCGAACACCGGCACCCGCTCACCGCGGCCCGCGTCCAGCGCGCGCAGCTCGGCGAGGGTCTTCTCGCCGATCGGCCCGGAGCCGTCGGTCGTGCGGTCCACGTCGGCGTCGTGCATGACGACCAGGACGCCGTCCTTGCTCAGGTGCAGATCGAGTTCGATCAGGTCGAGGCCGGCCTGCTGCGCGGCGACGAAGGAACGAAGGGTGTTCTCGGGCTCCACACCCATGACCCCGCGGTGACCGATGGTAAGGAAGTTCAAGGTTCAACTCGCTTCCGTCGACGGCGGCTCGGCACGCGCGCGGAGGCGGGCGGACGCCGTCGTCCGCGCGGGCAGAGTCGCAGCCTAACGGCCGCGACCCGCGATGAACCCGCACGTGCGCGGGTGATCGGCGCACGGGCCGGGCGCCCCCTGGCCGATATGCGCTCCGGCATCACCCTCGCGTGGGCGAGTCCCCGCGCCCTTGACCCCTCCGGCGGCGGCCTCACCCGCCTGCTTCACCCTCGACGAAAGTGAGCGCCATCACGGTTTACGGCAGGAAAAATATCGGTGACCATGGGGGCGGACAGAAAAATTTCCTGAGCTGCCTCTTGCTGGGAGAAACGGGGTATGCATACGGTGTCCATACGCGAGGTTCTCCCGTGGAGGATGGGACATGACGGAAATTCTTGTGCAGGCGAGTGCGGAGGGGCAGGTTTCTTCGGTGACCAGGGTGGTTGAGCACCCCGCATGGTCCGTGCTCAAGGATGCTGTGGAGCAGATTCGGCCGTGGCAGTCGAAGGACGGCGCGATCGACTTCGCCGCCGAGGGCGCCCCCGCCGCGGCGGACGCCGAGGCCGCCGTGCGTCGTGTCGTCGACGCGGTCGAGCGGCTCTCCGCGCTGCTCCCGCACGACGCCGCCTACCACCAGGCGCTGATCGCGGACCTGCGCCGCTGGGCCGAGGGCGGCTTCCAGGTGCCGGACTTCCTGGACTCCCTGCTGGCCTTCCAGCCGGCCGCGGACCGTGCGGACGGCCTCCAGCACCTCGTCGTCTTCCCGATGTACACGCAGAACGGCAACCCGGACCGCAACCTGGAGGCCGTCGTCCTGCGCATGGTCTGGCCGGAGTGGCTGGCCGAGCTGGAGCGCACCCGCTACGACAACCCGCTCTTCTGCGGCATCACGTTCGAGGACTTCACCTCGGGGTACGACACCAACTCCGCCGTCCTCTTCCCGGAGACCATCGCCGTCCGTGAGGCGCCGGAACGTTTCTCCTGGGGTGGCATCTTCTGCGACCGCGAGGCGGCCCGCTTCCGCGCCGTCACCGACGCCGCCGTCGGCATCCTGGGTCTCCAGCTGCCCGAGGACATCGCCGCGATGGTCCACGACCAGAAGCGCTGCGAAGAGGCCTTCGTGCTGTGGGACATGGTCCACGACCGCACCCACAGCCACGGCGACCTGCCGTTCGACCCGTTCATGATCAAGCAGCGCCAGCCGTTCTGGATGTACGGCCTGGAGGAGCTGCGCTGCGACCTCACCGCCTTCAAGGAGGCCGTGAAGCTCCAGGCGGACGGTGTCCCGCAGGCCCGTGACGTGCAGTACGCGGTGCTCTTCGACCGCATGTTCCGCTTCCCGGTCACCGGTGACCGCGTGCGCAACTACGACGGCCTCGGCGGCCAGCTGCTCTTCGCCTACCTGCACAGGCACGACGTCGTCCGCTGGACCGACAACAAGCTCTCCATCGACTGGGAGCGCGCCCCGCAGGTCACCAACCAGCTGTGCGCCGAGATCGAGAAGCTGTACAAGGACGGCATCGACCGCCCCAAGCTCGTGCACTGGTTCGCCGGCTACGAGCTGGTTTCCACCTACCTCGCCCCGCACCCCGGCTCCAGGTGGGCCAAGGGTCCCGAGGCCCTGGATCTGGCCCAGCCGCCGCGCAAGCTCGTGGACGACGTGCTTCCGGACGAGTTTCCCCTGAGCATGTTCTATGAGGCCCTGTCCAAGAAGCTGAAGAATGTGATCGCCTCGACCAAGGGCATCACGGCGGACAGCGCCGAGCGGATCGCCGCGTGAGCGACCGCGTCCGGAACACTGCTTCTAAGGGGAAGATCATGGTGGGGAACGGGGCTCTCAGCGGTGCGGTGATCGCGGTGGCCGGCGCGGGCGGACCCGCCGGCCGGGCGACCCTGCTGCGGCTGGCCGAGGCCGGCGCGACCGTCGTCGGTGCGGACAACGACCCGCAGCGCCTGTCGGAGGCCGTGGACGCGGCCCGGTACGCCTCCGGTGGCGCCACCGTCACCGGCGACACGGTCGACCTGCTCGACCTCCAGTCCACCCGTGACTGGGCCCGCCACATCGAGAAGGACTTCGGCCGGGTCGACGGCCTCGTCCACCTCGTGGGCGGCTGGCGTGGCAGCGAGACCTTCACCAAGACCAGCCTCGACGACTGGGACTTCCTGGAGCTGCTGCTCGTCAAGACCGTGCAGCACACCTCCCTCGCCTTCCACGAGGCGCTCCAGCGCAGCGATCGCGGCCGGTACGTCCTGATCAGCGCGGCCGGCGCGAGCAAGCCGACCGCGGGCAACGCCGCGTACTCCGCGGCCAAGGCCGCGGCCGAGGCGTGGACGCTGGCCATGGCGGACTACTTCCGCAAGGCGGGGATCTCCGGGGGAGCCGAGGGCGCCACGTCCGCGGCTGCGATCCTGGTGGTGAAGGCGCTGGTGCACGACGCGATGCGCGCCGAACGCCCCAACGCGAAGTTCGCGGGTTTCACGGACGTCAAGGACCTGGCCGAGGCCATCGAGGGCGTCTGGAGCAAGCCCGCCGCAGAAGTGAACGGACACCGCCTGTGGCTGACCGAGAAGCCGTGAACCCTCCCAAGACCGACGCGCGTCGCCACCACGACCCGCAGGTCCGCGGTTTCGCCAGTGACAACTACGCCGGAGCCCACCCGGAGATCCTGGCCGCCATCGCTCTCGCCAACGGCGGCCACCAGGTGGCCTACGGCGAGGACGACTACACCGAGAACCTCCAGCGGATCATCCGCAGCCACTTCGGGGCCACGGCGGAGGCCTTCCCGGTCTTCAACGGCACCGGCGCGAACGTGGTCGCGCTCCAGGCGGTCACCGACCGCTGGGGCGCGGTCATCTGCGCCGAGAGCGCGCACATCAACGTCGACGAGGGCGGCGCGCCCGAGCGCGTGGGCGGCCTGAAGCTGCTCACCGTCCCCACGCCGGACGGCAAGCTCACGCCCGAGCTGATCGACCGGCAGGCCTACGGCTGGGACGACGAGCACCGCGCCATGCCCCAGGTCGTGTCGATCACCCAGAGCACCGAGCTGGGCACCCTGTACACGCCCGAGGAGATCCGCGCGATCTGCGAGCACGCCCACGCGCACGGCATGACGGTGCACCTGGACGGCTCCCGGATAGCCAACGCGGCCGCCTCCCTGGACGTGCCCATGCGCACGTTCACCAACGCGGCCGGCGTCGACATCCTCTCGCTCGGCGGGACGAAGAACGGCGCCCTGTTCGGCGAGGCGGTCGTGGTGATCAACCAGAGCGCCGTGCGCCGCATGAAGCACATCCGCAAGATGAGCATGCAGCTCGCCTCGAAGATGCGCTTCGTCTCGGTGCAGCTGGAGGCGCTCCTGGCCAGGGACCTGTGGCTGCGCAACGCCCGGCACGCCAACGAGATGGCCCAGCGGCTGGCGGAGGGCGTGCGCGCGGTGCACGGGGTGGAGATCCTCTACCCGGTGCAGGCGAACGGCGTGTTCGCCAGGCTTCCGCACGACGTGAGCGAGCGGCTGCAGAAGCGGTTCCGGTTCTACTTCTGGGACGAGGCCGCCGGGGTCGTGCGCTGGATGTGCTCCTTCGACACCACGGAGGAGGACGTCGACGCGTTCGTGGCGGCGGTCAAGGAGGAGATGGCGCGCTAGCCTCACGCTATGCATAGGTATGCGGTAACCCGAAAAGTCATTGACTCTCGGGTGATCGCATTCCTATGCTCTGCGGACATGGAGCTGATCCAGGAAACCGCCGACCTGTCCGCCTACTTGGCCGCCGACGAGGTCATCGACCATCACCATCCGGTGGTGCGGGACGCAGCGGCCCGGCTGGCCACGGACGCGGCCGACTCGTATGAGTATGCGCGGGCCGCCTACGAGTTCGTACGGGACGCCATCCCGCACTCCGCGGACTCCGGCGACCCGCGCGTCACCTGGCGCGCCTCCGACGTCATCGAGCGGCGCACGGGCATCTGTCACGCCAAGGCGCACGCGCTCGCGGCCCTGCTGCGCGCCGAGGACATCCCCACGGCCCTGTGCTACCAGCGGCTGACGCACGACGACGGAAGCGGCCACGTCCTGCACGGACTGGTCGCCGTGCGCTTCAACGGCGCCTGGCACCGGCAGGACCCGCGCGGCAACAAGCCCGGCGTGGACGCGCGGTTCTCCCTGGAGGGCGAACGGCTGGCCTGGATCCCCGACCCTGCGTCCGGTGAGCTGGACCACCCGGTCCTGTACGCCGCGCCCCACCCGGCCGTCCTCGGCGCCCTGCGCGCCGCCCCCGACCGTCCGACCCTCTGGCGCACGCTCCCCAGCGCTCTCTGAGGCGAGATGCGTGGTGTTGCGGTGCCGCTCGCACTCGGCGCGGGGCAGGATTCGTGCCGGCAACCGGCCGCCTTCACACGGGTGTTGTCGGCTGCTCGCGGCCGGGTGCCGGTGGCGTGGTCTCGCCCTTCGGCAGCGCAAGCGGCTTCGCGGCGCAGAAATACTCGGGGCATGCGATGCGCGGTGGGGAATCCGTCGTCGGGGAAGGCGCCCGGGAACTCGCTGTCCTGATCGTCAGGTTGGGTGTGGGCGGTCATGTGCCGGCACGACCGCGGCCGCCGACGTCACGGCCGCGGGTGTCACACCTCTGCGGCCCGCAGCTGCTCCAGCGTCGGCGCCGTACCGCCCAGGTGCGCGGGGAGCCACCAGGAGTCCTCCGAGGTGCGGGGGCGGCCCGGGTAGGCGCGCTGGGCCGCTTCCAGCATCTCCTGGACGCGCTCGCGCAGCCGGCGGGTGATGGCGCCTGCGTACTGGTCGCGGGGCGCCTCGACGGGCTCGCCGACGCGGATGGTGATGGGCAGGTGGTCGCGCTTGAAGTTGCGGGGCTGGCCCTTGGTCCACAGCCGCTGCGTGCCCCACACCGCCATCGGGACCAGCGGGACCCCGGCCTCCTGGGCGAGGCGGGCCGCACCCGACTTGAAGCTCTTCAGGGTGAACGACTGCGAGATGGTGGCCTCCGGGAACACCCCGATGATCTCGCCGGAGCGCAGCGAGTCCAGGGCGTGCGCGTAGGCGGCCTCGCCCTGCCCGCGGTCCACCGGGATGTGCTTCATGCCGCGCATCAGCGGCCCGGAGATCCGGTGCCGGAAGACGGACTCCTTCGCCATGAAGCGCACCAGGCGCTTCTGCGGCAGCGCCGCCAGGCCGTTGAAGATGAAGTCCAGGTAGCTGATGTGATTGCTCACCAGCACGGCGCCGCCCGAGCGCGGGATGTTCTCCGAACCCTGGCAGTCGATCTTCAGGTCCCAGACCTTGAACAACGTCTTGGCGAAACCGATGACGGGACGGTAGACCAGCTCTGCCATGGGCGGGGTGGACCCTTTCTGCTCTGCTCGGGAAAGGGGGGCTCCCGGCGGACAAGTTACGCAGCCGTAGGTTTACGGCGTCTCGCTGATCGTGCCCCAAGAACGAACGGGTAGCCAGTCCTGGTGCCACGCCACGGCGAGATCCTCGTCACGTCGGCCTACACCCCACCTCGGATCTTTAAGCACGCTTTACTCCGCCCCTACCAGGACCCCGAGCCGGGAATCCCCGTGGTCTCGTGAATGCTTGTAGTGATGACGACCGAAGTGGCGGTGTGCGTCGCGGTGCTCGCGGTGACGGGCGTCCGGTGGCGTGCCGCACGGGAAACGGAACCGGAGGGTGCGGGTGCGCGGGCGGGACGACGGCAGGCGGCTGGGCGCGGCCGAGCTGGGCGGCGAACTCGGCGAACGGGCCACGCTCGTGCAGTTCTCCACCGCGTTCTGCGCGCCCTGCCGGGCCACCCGGCGCATCCTCGGCGAGGTCGCCGGCATGGTCCCGGGCGTGTCCCACGTCGAGCTGGACGCCGAGGCCCACCTGGACCTCGTACGCGAACTGGGGATTCTCAAGACGCCCACCGTCCTGGTGCTGGACGCGGAGGGACGAGTGGTGCGGCGCGCCGTCGGTCAGCCCCGCAGGGCCGACGTCATCGCGGCTCTGGGCGAGGCGGTGTGAGGGGGCCTCAGAAGTGGTGAGCCATCTCCCAGATCGCGGACCGTGCTTGACTGTGCGCACCACCTATCGTCAGCCTGACCGTATGCCGATCGAACTCCTTCTCCACGGCCGGGTCCACGTCGACCTCGCCCGCACCGCGAGCGCCCGCTGTCCGGGCTGTTGAGCAGCCACGGACCCGCTCGCCGCCCACCGCAGAAGGACAACTCCATGACGGCCACGCCCGGACTCGGCACCTACCAGCTCGCCTCTCCCGACCTGTTGCGCTCCACCTTCCGCCGGCACGCCGCCGGTGTGGCGGTGATCACCGCGCGCGGTGCCGCCGGCCCGGTCGGCTTCACCGCCACCTCCCTGACGTCCGTCTCCGCCGAGCCGCCGATGGTCTCCTTCGGTATCGGCACCGGAGCCTCCAGCTGGCCCGCGATCGCGCGGACCGAGCACGTCGGCGTCCACATACTCGGCGAGCACCAGGGCGAGCTGGCCGCCACCTTCGCGCGCAGCGGCGCCGACCGGTTCGGCGCTCCCACCGTGTGGCGGGAGGGCCCGGAAGGCGTACCCGTGCTCGACGACGTGCTCGCCTGGCTGGTGTGCCGGATCACCGGCCGGGTCGCGGCCGGTGATCACCGGATCGTGCTCGCCGAGGTGGTCCTCGGCGACCCCTCGGGCGCCGGCCGCCCGCTCCTCTACCACCAGGGCCGCTTCAACGGCCTGCGGGATTGATCACGCCCACCGCTCCTGCGGAGCCGTCGAGTTCCGGTTACGCTGCGTTGCGAAGGTCACAGTTCAAAGCGCTTGCTTAGCGGGCATGAACTAGGTGTACTGACGAGTAATATTTCGTTCGGAGCGCGCGGACGCCCCGAACGGGATCGGCCGCTTCAGGCGCCTATGCTGCCTGCAAGAGGCAGCCAGGAAATGACGATGCAGTAGGAGAGCCGGCGTGAGCTTGAGGATCGTTGTCACTGTGAAGTACGTGCCCGACGCCACTGGCGACCGGCACTTCGCCGATGACCTGACCGTCGACCGCGACGACGTGGACGGTCTGCTCTCCGAGCTGGACGAGTACGCGGTCGAGCAGGCCCTCCAGATCGCCGAGGACGCTGACGACGCCGAGGTCACCGTGCTGACCATCGGCCCGGAGGACGCCAAGGACGCGCTCCGCAAGGCCCTGTCGATGGGTGCCGACAAGGCCATCCACGTCGAGGACGACGACCTGCACGGCACCGACGCCATCGGCACCTCCCTGGTGCTGGCCAAGGCCATCGAAAAGGCCGGCTTCGACCTGGTCGTCTCCGGCATGGCCTCCACCGACGGCACCATGGGTGTCGTTCCCGCGCTGGTCGCCGAGCGTCTGGGCGTCCCGCAGGTCACCCTGCTGTCCGAGGTCTCGGTCGAGGACGGCACCGTCAAGGGCCGCCGCGACGGCGACGCCGCCTCCGAGCAGCTCGAGGCGCAGCTCCCGGCGCTCGTGTCCGTCACCGACCAGTCGGGCGAGGCCCGCTACCCGTCCTTCAAGGGCATCATGGCGGCCAAGAAGAAGCCGGTGGAGTCCTGGGACCTGTCCGACCTGGACATCGAGGCCGAGGAGGTCGGTCTCGAGGGTGCGTTCACCAAGGTCGAGGCCGCGAACGAGCGTCCGGCCCGCACGGCCGGCACCATCGTCAAGGACGAGGGCGAGGGCGGCAAGCAGCTCGCTGAGTTCCTCGCGGGCCAGAAGTTCATCTAGGAGTCGGCGGCGCGGGCCGGTTGCAACGCGACCCGCGCCCCGGTGGATTGCCCCTATCTCTTAGCAGGAGAGCAATCCCGTGACTCCGCCCGAAGGGCCTTCTCGCTCGGCCGAGCAGGCCTCACGACGGACAAGCCCTGCCCGCTGCCCAGTGGCATGAGCGGAGCGTAGCAAGTCAACGTGTCTTCCCCCGAGCCAAGTTCGGGGTTTTCGCCCAGGAGTAGTAATGGCTGAAGTTCTCGTCTACGTCGACCACGTCGACGGTGCCGTCCGCAAGCCCACCCTTGAACTGCTGACCCTGGCCCGCCGCATCGGCGAGCCCGTCGCCGTCGCCCTCGGCAACGGCGCCGCCGACACCGCCGCCACCCTCTCCGAGCACGGCGCGGTGAAGGTCCTCACCCACGACGCCTCCGAGTACGCCGACTACCTGGTCGTGCCGAAGGTGGACGCCCTGCAGGCCGCCCACGAGGCCGTCTCCCCGGCCGCCGTGCTGGTCCCGTCCTCCGCCGAGGGCAAGGAGATCGCCGCCCGTCTGGCGCTGCGCATCGGCTCCGGCATCATCACCGACGCCGTCGACCTCGAGGCCGGCGACGAGGGCCCGGTGGCCACCCAGTCGGTGTTCGCCGCGTCCTTCACCACCAAGTCCCGCGTCATCAAGGGCACCCCGGTCATCACGGTCAAGCCGAACTCGGCCGCCGTCGAGGCCGCCCCGGCC
The DNA here is from genome assembly GCF_053602155.1 of Streptomyces sp. NPDC004561. Taxonomy (NCBI): domain Bacteria; kingdom Bacillati; phylum Actinomycetota; class Actinomycetes; order Kitasatosporales; family Streptomycetaceae; genus Streptomyces; species Streptomyces sp. NPDC004561. The sequence continues at coordinate 1,984 of NZ_JBSGDB010000264.1, read as the reverse complement.
GCCGGTGCGGTCGAGGCCCTGTCCGTGACCTTCTCGGACAAGGCCACCGGCACCAAGGTCACCGGCCGCACGCCGCGTGAGTCGACGGGCCGCCCGGAGCTGACCGAGGCCGCGATCGTGGTCTCCGGTGGCCGCGGTGTCAACGGCGCCGAGAACTTCTCGATCATCGAGGCCCTCGCCGACCAGCTCGGCGCGGCCGTCGGCGCCTCGCGTGCCGCCGTCGACGCCGGCTGGTACCCGCACACCAACCAGGTCGGCCAGACCGGCAAGTCGGTCTCGCCGCAGCTCTACATCGCCAACGGCATCTCGGGCGCGATCCAGCACCGCGCCGGCATGCAGACCTCCAAGACGATCGTGGCCGTCAACAAGGACGCCGAGGCCCCGATCTTCGAGCTGGTCGACTTCGGCGTGGTCGGCGACCTCTTCGACGTCGTCCCGCAGCTCACCGAGGAGATCAAGACCCGCAAGGGCTGATCCTCCCCAGGCGCCGTACGGGCCCCGGTGACCGACAGGTCGCCGGGGCCTCGGTGCATCCTGGTGACGAGCGGACGGTGGCGACCAGGGTCCGGACGGGGTGTTGACCAGCGAGAACCACACGGATAACTTCATTCTACGGATTGTTGATTCCGTAGAGCGGAAAATTGGAGGGTGTGGGATGGGTCAGCAGGAGAAGGTGGCGACGAGCCTCGCGGGTGCCGTCAGCGAGGAGATCAGCGCCTCCCTCGCACCGGTCGACGCGGAGCTGGAGCGCCGCTACCCCGGGGACCCCGGCACCCGGCAGCCCGTCCACACCGTCTACGTGCCCGGTGACGCCTTCGCCGCCGACACCATCCGCTCCTGGGGCGACCGGGCCCTCGCCCTGCTCGACGCCCACGCCCCCGACGCCGCCTCCTTCGCGGCCGTCCTGGGCCTCGCCGACGACCTCGCCGAGCCGGTCCACTCCCGCGTCCGCGCCAAGCTGGAGCGCGAGCCGATCGAGGACCTGCGGGTCGACTTCGAGGACGGCTACGGCCCCCGCCCCGACGCCGAGGAGGACGAGGCGGCGGCCCGCGCGGCACGGCTGATCGCCCAGGCGTACCGCGACGGCAAGGCGGCGCCGTACATGGGCATCCGCATGAAGTGCATGGAGGCCGCCGTACGCGACCGGGGCATCCGCACCCTCGACGTCTTCCTCACCGGCCTGATGGAGGCGGGCGGCCTGCCCGAGGGCCTGGTCCTCACCCTGCCGAAGGTGACCTACCCCGAGCAGGTCGCCGCGTTCGCCCGGCTCCTGGAGGCCTTCGAGAAGGCGCACGGCCTCGACGCCGGCCGGCTCGGCTTCGAGATCCAGATCGAGACCAGCCAGTCCATCCTGGCCACCGACGGCACCGCGGCCGTCGCCCGGATGATCCAGGCCGCCGAGGGCCGCGCCACCGGGCTGCACTACGGCACCTTCGACTACAGCGCCTGCCTCGGGGTCTCCGCCGCGTACCAGGCCGGCGACCACCCGGCCGCCGACCACGCCAAGGCGGTCATGCAGGTGGCGGCCGCGGGCACCGGCGTACGCGTCTGCGACGGCTCCACCAACGTCCTCCCCGTCGGCCCCACCGAGAAGGTCCACGACGCCTGGCGGCTGCACTACGGCCTCACCCGCCGCGCCCTCGCCCGCGCCTACTACCAGGGCTGGGACATGCACCCCGGCCACATACCGACCCGCTACGCGGCCGTCTTCGCCTTCTACCGCGAGGGCTTCGAGCAGGCGGCGGGCCGTCTCGCCCGCTACGCCAACCGGGCCGGCGGCGACGTCATGGACGAGCCCGCCACCGCCAAGGCGCTCAGCGGCTACCTGCTGCGCGGCCTCGACTGCGGCGCCCTCGACACCGCCGAGGTCGCCCGCCTCAGTGGCCTGACCCGCGCCGACCTGGAGGGCTTCGCGGCACCCCGGCGCGGCGACCTGACCGCCTCCGCGCAGTAGACGACCCGGGATTCCGCCGCCCCGCGCCTC
>NZ_JBSGDB010000263.1:0-12312 GCF_053602155.1 Streptomyces sp. NPDC004561 | reverse complement strand
CTCGTCGCGCCGGCCGCCTCGTGCGCCTCCAGGCTCCTCGCCAGGTTGAAGTCGATGATCCGGCGCGTGTTCTCGGAGACCCGGTAGTGCACCTTTCTTCGACGAGACCTACCGGGGCCGCCGCATCCAGGGCGTCCTGCTCCCGGCCGCGCGGGACGCGACCTCCGACGGCGACTGGCAGATCACCATCGACGGCCGCTCGCTGCACCTGATGCGGCGGGCGGACGGCACCTGGCTGAGCATGGTCGACCACTACACCTCGTACCGGACGCCGCTGGAGGCGGCCCGCGCGGCGGTGGACGAGATCGGCCCCGGCCAGCGGCTGCGCGACATGGCCCCGGGCCCGAGGGGCGTTCAGCCGGGGGTCCACACGGACATGGGGGGACAGCATGGCGTACGTGCGTAAGGACGTCCGCAGACTCACCCCGAGCGAGCGCCGCCGGTTCGTGAACGCACTGCTGACGCTCAAACGGCGGGGCGAGTACGACGAGTTCGTGCGGATGCACATCGACTTCTACACCCCCGACGGCGAGACCGGCCTGCGCACCGCCCACATGTCGCCGTCCTTCCTGCCCTGGCACCGCCGGTTCCTGCTGGAGCTGGAGCGGGCGCTGCGCCGCGTCGACTCCTCGGTGACCGTGCCGTACTGGAACTGGACCCGGGACCGCACGCCGCACTCCGTGCCCTGGACGAAGGACCTGCTCGGCGGCAACGGGCGGCGCTCGGACCAGCAGGTGACGACCGGGCCGTTCGCCTACTCGGCGGGCCACTGGCCCATCAGGGAGGGCGTCACCGACGGCCGGTACCTCACCCGGGACCTCGGCCGCGCCGCCGCCCCCCTCCAACTGCCCACCAAGAGCGATCTGCGGTGGGCGCTCGCCGACCGCGTCTACGACGCGTGGCCGTGGGACTCGACCGTCCGCCGGGGCTTCCGCAACAAGCTGGAGGGCTGGGGGACCGGCAGCGGCAACGCCTCCTGGCACAACCACAACCGGGTGCACCGCTGGGTCGGCGGCGTGATGCTCGGCGCCGCCTCCGTCAACGATCCGGTGTTCTGGCTGCACCACGCCTTCCTGGACCTGCAGTGGCAGCGCTGGCAGCGGGCCCACCGCGAGCACCGCTATCTTCCGGCCCGGCCGCCCGGCTCCAAGGACGCGCAGCACGCGCGGATCGTCGCCCGGCACCAGAAGCTCCCGCCGTGGCACGAGACCCCGGACCAGCTGGAGGACCTGAGCCGGATCTACCGGTACGCGTGAGCGCCTCCGTGTCCCACCGCCGCGCGCATGCGAAGAGCCCCGGCGCTCGAGGTGCCGGGGCCCTTCCCTGTTTGTGCGGCCGGATCGCCCTTTCCACGGTCGTGTTCGGCCGGCGTGGCAGGTGTGTTCGGTAAGGGCGACGGCTCGTCGGGGCCCGATCCGGCAGGCGCTCAGGGCAGCCGTCGTACGGGTGAACCCGCCAGGTACGCCTGGATGTTCTCCACCGCCTGGCCGTAGTAGGTCGTGTAGTTGGCGTGCGAGACGTAGCCGAGGTGGGGCGTGGCGAGGAGGCGGGGGGCGGTGCGCATCGGGTGGCCGGCGGGCAGCGGCTCGATGTCGAACACGTCCACACCGGCGCCCGCGATCCGGCCCTCGCGCAGCGCGGCCAGCAGGGCGTCCTGGTCGACGATCGCCGCCCGCGAGGTGTTGATCAGGTACGCGGTCGGCTTCATCAGGGCGAGTTCGGCGGCGCCGACCAGACCCCGGGTGCGCTCGCCGAGGGCCAGATGGACGGAGACGAAGTCGCTGCCGGCGAGCAACTCCTCCTTGGAGGGAGCGAGTTCGACGCCGGCTTCGGCCGCGCGCTCCTTGGTGAGGTGCCGGCTCCACGCCGAGACCCGCATACCGAAGGCCAGCCCCACGGCGGCCACCCGGCTGCCGATCCTGCCCAGTCCGAGCAGACCCAGCCGGCGGCCGTGCAGATCGGCGCCGACGGTGGACTGCCAGGGGCCGCCGGTGCGCAGCGCGGCGCTCTCCTCGACGATCCCCCGGGCCAGCCCCAGCAGCAGCGCCCAGGTCAGCTCCACCGGGGGGTGCCCGAACTCTGCGTACCGCACACGGTGACACCGGCCGCCTCGGCGGCGGCGTAGTCGATGACGCTGTTGCGCATGCCGGACGCGACCAGCAGCTTCAGCCGGGGCAGGCGGGCGAGCAGCGAGCCGGGGAAGGACACCCGTTCCCGCAGGGTGACGACGATGTCGTAGCCGGCGAGGGCCGTGGCGAGGGCGTCCTCGCCGTCGAGGTGCTCGCGCAGCGCGACGACCTCCACCTCGTCCTCGATCACCGACCAGTCGGCCAGCTCGGTGGCCACACCCTGGAAGTCGTCCAGCACCGCACAGCGAAGTCGCACGTCGTCTCTCCCTTCCGGAGGCGACTGTAACGGCTGTCCCGGAGCGAGCCCGGAGCCGCGTGCCCCGCCGGGCGCTCGGCCGGCTTTGGGGCTCAGCGCACCTTCTTGAGCACGCAGAGTTCGCCGCCGTCCGGGTCCCCGACGTACTGCCACAGGACGGGATGCGCGGCGGTTCCGCGGGCCTCGTACTCGGTCCACACCGCGCTCTGCGCGAAGTCGAGGTGGATCTTGGTCACGGAGGAGTCCTCCTCCTCCGCGGGCTGGTTGGAGCGGTGCCACGTACCGGAGCCCGAGTCCGGGGTGGCGACGCTGTTCAGATCGGCGTCGGAGAAGTCGCCGCACACCCCGTTCCAGGTGAACGTGCCGTCGGCGCCCACCACCATCCGCCCGCCCCGGTCGTCCCGCCAGGTACCCACGACCGCCCGCTTGCGCAGTACGACGGCGCCGTCCTCCGGTATCGGGGGCGGGTTCAGCGCGCGCCCCACGACCTCCAGCATGATCACGCCGCCGAGCAGCACCACCGGTACGGCGAACAGCCCGAACGCGCCGAGCACCGCGGACGCCATGACGCGCAGGCCGAGGGGATGCCGCGAGGCGAACCCGGGCCGTGGGCCCCAGGCGTCCGCAGCCGCGTCCTGCCGGCCGGCCCGCTTCGTGTCACTCATGGTGCCCCTCCCTGTCCATACCCACGCACCCCCGTGCGGTTGCCGTCCTGCCGCGTCTCCTGCCCGTGCACGGGCCCGGTAGCCGTCGGTCCCGAGCCTAGGGCCGTTCGCGCAGCTGGAGGATGCCGGCGACCGAGAAGCACAGGGCGCCGGTCAGGGTGCCCCAGTCGGCGATGCCGGCGTTGACCGGGCTGCCGGTGGCGGGGCGGGTGAAGGCGGCGAGCGCCGACACCATGAACAGGACGGAGCCGAGCTGGTTCACGGCGACGATCCACCAGCCGAGGTCGCGCGGGCGGACGCGGGGCCTGCCGTGGCAGATCTCGACGAGGCCCAGGTGCCCGGAGACCAGGAAGAGCACACAGCCGACCACGTCGGGCGCCCAGATCAGCCGGTTGGTCCGCCGCACGCTCAGCCCCTGCAGGAAGGAGCTCAGCAGGGAGACCGCGAAGACGAGGGTGCCCGCGAACAGGACGAACGCGCTCAGCCAGTCCACCCGCGTCGGCTCGTAGCTCCACCACCGCCAGCGGCGGGTGACCAGCCGGCCCGCGCCGCCCGCGACATGGCGGGGCGCGTTGATCACCTGGAGCAGCGAGACGTAGCCGCCGGTGTTGAAGAACAGGCCGCCCGCGAAGTAGATCGAGGCACACTCGGTGGCGTCTCCGGAGCCGAACCGGGCGACCGCCGCGCCGGCCGCGAAGAGGGCTCCGCCGATGACGAAGGAGATCGCCGCGATGACGTTCAGTCTGCGCAGCCGGCCGATGGCGGTGGCGTCCGCGCGGGCGGGCCGGCCGCCCGCCGCACCGGGCGGCCGGACGACGAGCACGCCGCGGCGCCGCGCGGGCCGCGACTCCCACACCGCGCTGCCGCCGCCGGGAGGGCGCCAGGTGAGCCTGGTGGTGAACGGTCCCGCGCCCTCGGCACGCTGCTCCGGCTGCCCCACGGCCCGAGCCTAGACCCCGGCCGGAACCGGAACGCCGGCGAAACGCCGCTCCCGGGCTCGTCGCGACCCCCTGCGGACACCGGGGCCGCACCCACCCCGAGCAGCGCAAACGCAAGCCCGGCCCTCCCTCCGGCCGAGCCCCGTATGTCACGAATGTATGGACCTGTGAAGCCCGCGGTACTGCGGAGAGGAGCGCAGAACCCAGGGAGGATGCCGTGACGTGGGGTCGGAGGTGGCTGGCCGAGATTCTGGCCGCGGCGGAGGCCGCGGCGCCGGTGGCGTCCCTCGACGTGGTGGCGCGCAATCTGAGCGACCGGTTCGGCGCACGGTACGTGTCGTTCCTGTTCGTCGACATCGTCGGCCGGAAGGTGGTGCGGGTCACCGAGGACACGGACTCCCAGCGCGGCCGCCACGTCGACCAGATCCTTCTGGCGAGCAGCGTCTACGACGAGGTCCTGCGCACCCAGAGACTCGTGCAGGTGTCGTGCGGCGGGTCGGGCTGTCGGGTCCTCGCCCCCGTCACCAACCGTGGCGACGCCATCGGCGTGCTGGAACTGGTCCTGCCCCATGTGACGGAGGAGACGCTGGCGCAGGTCAGGGAGACGGCGCACGCGCTGGCGTACGTCCTCGTGACCGACCGCCGCTTCACCGACCTCTACCACTGGGGCCAGCGCACCACCCCGGTCACCCTGGCCGCCGAGATCCAGCGCCAGCTCCTACCCGCGGCTCCCTCGTGCGAGGCGCCCGAGTTCGCCCTCGCCGCGACCCTGGTCCCCGCCGACAACTGCGCCGGCGACACCTACGACTACACCCTCGACCTCGACACACTGCACCTGTCCATCACCGACGCCATGGGGCACGACGTCGACGCCGCCCTCATGGCCACCCTCCTGATCAACGCCTCCCGGGGCGCCCGCCGCGCCGGGGCCGACCTGGTCGAACAGGCCCGCCAGATCCACCGGGCCCTCCTCGAGTACGGCCGCAGCGCCTTCGCCACCGGTCAGCTGCTGCGCATCGCCCTGGACGGCACGCGCGCACAGCTGATCAACGCGGGCCACCCCTGGCCGCTGCGTCTACGCGACGGCACGGTCGACGAACTGCCCCTGGCCGTGAGCCAGCCCTTCGGCCTGCAGCTGCCCGCCCCGTACCGGACACAGGAACTCGATCTGCGGCCCGATGACCGCCTCCTGCTCTACACCGACGGCATGCAGGAACGCGAGGCGGAGAACGTCGACCTGCCGGGACTCCTCCGCGACACGGCCACCGAGCACCCGCGCGAGGTCGTGCGCAACATGACCACCGCGGTCACCGACGCCTGCGACGGACACCTTCCCGACGACGCCACCGTCATCTGCCTGGACTGGCACGGCCCTGACGCCGGTACGGGGGCGACCGGGCTGCCCGTACAGCTGGGAGCGCCTGGAGGACGAGCACGGCTTCTTGACAGACCAAGCGATCGGCCCTGACATCCGCCTTGTAAGCCTGGTGGTCCTGGTGGACTGATCTCCGCTGGTCAGGCCACGGCCCCGGTGACCAGGGCGCCGGCACGTTTGTGCACCCCTACAAGCTCGGAGTGACCGTGGTCGACCGGTCGATGTGGCCGTCGTCGAGGTACGACGTCCACGGCCAGGCCACGCTTGCCGCCCGTTACCGCTTGAAGGAGCGGTTCCTTTGAAGGACGGGGATGATCACGTGAAGGACGGGGCTGATCTCGCTCGTCCCGCGACCTACCGTCGGTTTTCACGCTCGTCTCCCTCGCTGGTCAGTTGGGCGAGGCGGTTCCACGCCGGGGATGAGGCTCCGGGCTGGGATTGCGCGGCCAACCGGGCGATGGCCGGGCTGTGGACGGGGCGGGTCTCGGACTGGCTGTGGTGGTTGGTGAACCAGTTCCTGGTACGGGCCGCGAGGGCGGGGAGGCGGGGATCGTCGGGCGACCAGTCGTGGGCGGCGTCATGGTCGAGGTAGAGGGCGCGGAACTCGGGATCGTTCATGAGTTCGCGCTTTTCGGCGATCCATAGGGAGGCGTCCTCGGGCGAGGCCGTTTGCATGAGGATCCAGCCGTTGCGTTCCAGTTCCCTCTGGCGGTCGCTGACGCCGAGTTCGCGTAGGACGTCGAGGTAGTCGGCGACCTCCGGTGAGACGAACAGCCGGTCGCCGCCGCGCAGTTGGGCGAGCTGGTCGCGGGTTCGCCGCAACTGCGCCATGCGGTCTTCCAGGTCGTGATCGATCTCGGTGATGGCCGCGGTGAGCGTGTCCGGGTCGGCGTCGAGAAGGTCCTTGACGCGGGCCAGCGGCACGCCCGCATTGGCCAGGGTCCTGATCTTGACGAGGTCGATCGCGTCTTGGGCGGTGTAGCGACGGTAGCCGGATTGGTCGCGGTCGGGCTCAGCGAGCAGGCCGCGCTGGTGGTAGTGGCGTATGGCCTTGATGGTCACTCCGGCGTAGTCCGCGAGCTGGCCGATCTTCAGCATGCCGGTCATCCTTCCACCCGGGCCGGTCGGTCGGAACGGTCAAGCCCGTCGGGTCAGGCGGCCGCCACCGTTACGGAAGCGCGCCTGGCCGTCGCGGACATCGTGGTAGGAGACGAGCAGTAGCCGCAGGTATCCGTCGAACGTTTCCAGCGGGTACCCGGAGGGCGCGAAAAGGCCTGGCCGGATCGGCACGTAGCGCTGCGGCGGAGCGGAGGTCATGCCGCCGGCGAACCGGGTGAAGACCCGTCCCTGCGATTCGTCCGCCGGTTCGTAGGTCGTCCGCTCTTCGAGCTGGCCGTCGACGATGCTGACGTCGATACGGAGCTGGTTGGAGCGGTAGGTGCCCACGTACGGGGTGAGGTCGACGTCCTGCTCCCCTCCGGTGACCAGAGTGGGGATCCGGACGCCGAGACGCTCGCTCAGGAGCCGCTGAAGGATTTGGTCGTGGAGCATGATCGCTGCCGAGGCGTTGCCGAAGGCAGTGAAGACCAGGTCGTGTTCGGGCACGACGCACAGGATGGACACTCCGCCGGGCGACGCGCCCGACATGGCGAGGACGGTTGTGTCACCGAACGGGTACCGCACCCAGCCCAGGCCCATCGGGGGGACGTTCGGGGTCGCCATGTCGTACGACACCTGCTGCATCAGCGCGGTCGCCCCGGCAGACAGGACGCGAGCGCCGGACGGGGAGATACCGCCCGCCAGGTGGGTGCGCCCGAAGGCGAGCAGGTCGGCGACGGTGCCGATCGGCGTGCCGCCGGCCGGACCCCAGGTGTCGGGCAGCATGAACATGCCGGTGGGCTTGGCCGCCATGGTCTCGGGGTCGAGGAAGTGGCCGACGGCCGTGCTGCGCAGAATGGCCTCCTCGGCCGAGGTGCAGGAGTCCTTCATGCCGACGGGCGCGTAGATATCGCGCTCGAGCAGGTCGGGGAAGGGCATGCCGGTCACCACTTCCAGCAGGCGGCCTGCGACGATCATGCCGCCGTTGGAGTAGCTGAGCTGCTCGCCGGGCTCGAACAAGGCGCCGCAGTTGCTCGCGAGGCCGTCGATGTAGATCTTTAGTGCGTCACGGCCCTTGGCGTCGGGGAAGAACAGGTCGGCATCGATGCCGTTGGTGTGTGAGATCAGGTGCCGGACCAGGATCTTGTTCGCCGTGCCCGGTGCGGTCAGGGCGAATTCCGGAAGGTACTTCACCACTGGCGTGTCGAGGTCCAACAGCCCACGGTCGACCTGCCGCATGACCAGCGTGGTGGTCAGGACCTTGGTGACAGAACCGAACAGGAATCCGGTGTTGTCGCACATCGGTGCGCCGGTGGCGACGTTGCTGGTTCCATGGGCGACGACGATCTGCTCGCCGGCGTGGTGGACGCCTGCGACGTACCCGGGGACGTTGTTGGACTCGCAGTAGGCGGCGGCCTGCTCGCGGATGTGGGCTTCGACGGAGTGCAGCGCGTTGTTGTTCATGCGAAGCATCGTCGAACCCTGCCCTTGGGGCAGGGGCAAGTCCCGCGGACAAGTGATCACTGGCGATGCGTTCGTAGCCGGAGCCGTGCACCAGCGCGTCCAGCGTTGCTGATGCGACCGGGGCTGTCGGGCTGGGGTCAGCGCGGGTGGAGTTGCCCGGAGGCGGGGACGTCGAGGACGAAGATGTGGCCGATGTTCGCGTCTGCGTAGCCGTAGTCGACGTTTTTCACCCGGAGCTGTCGCGGGGTGGCTTCGACGATCTGGACGGCGACAGGGTCCGGGCGGCCGGGCAGGGACAGCAGCCAGTCCTGGGCCAGGTAGCTCAGCCCCATGCGGTCAAGACACTCGCGGGCGTGACGCTCGTTGGTGGGTGCGCCGAGCGGGTGGCCGAAGACGGTAACCGGGGTGAACAGAAGCGGTTTGTCGTCGACCGGGCGCAGGTAGCCGAGGAGTTCGCCGTCCTCACAGCGGTGGTGGCGGGCCCAGTGGGCGGGGATCACGGCGGATGCTCCCATGGGTGTGAGGCGATGCCGCATCGCGGGGACAGGGCATCGCCGGGTGGTGGATCAGATCGGGTGGAAGACGCCAGAGCCGGAGGGCTGCAGCCCTCCGGCCGCCGGTGGCCCGGTCAGCTCAGTCGGGCGCCCGCGTAGGCGGCCATCGCGTCCCGCTGGTAGGCGGCGAGCCCGTCAGCGACCTGGTCGTAGGCCGTGCGCCACTGCGGATCGTCGACATACGTCTGTCCGAGGGCTTTGAACGCGGCCGCGTTCGGGGTCCACATCCGACAGATGCCCCGGTAGTGGGCATCGACCTCAGCCTGGACTGCCGGGTCGGTAGCCGGCGTGCCGGACGCCGCGAACTCGGCCATGCGGACCATTGCCGCGGTCGCCTCCCGCTGCAGCCGCGCCTGGTCCTCGTCGGTGAGCGTGTCGGCGAACTGCCTCGACTGCTCCACCTCGTCAGGCCACTGCTCGCCGGCGGCCGCCTCGTGGCGGGCGGCATCGAAGCCCTCGAACAGGTTCTCCGGCCTGCTGATCTTCACCATGTCGTGGGTGTCCTTGTCTTCCTCAAGCTCCGCGATGGTGCGGCCGACCGTGGCGGCCAGCACATCCAGCCGCTCCCGCTCCGCCAGCAGCCTCCGGTGGTGCTCCCGCAACGCGGCCACCTGGTCGACCTGGCGCTCCAGGACCGCTGCTATCTCGCGCAGTCCCAGACCGAGTTCCCGCATCAGCAGGATCTGCTGCAGCCGCAGCAGCTCTGCCTCCTCGTAGTAGCGGTGGCCGTTGCTCCCGATGTGCGCGGGAACAAGCAGCCCGATCTCGTCGTAGTGCCGCAGCGTCCGGGACGTCACCCCGGACATCCGGGCCACGTCCGCGATGGACCAGGCCATTGCCGTGCCTTTCATCGCCAGGCCGGTCTCTCCGGCCACACCGATGACCGTAGGAGTTGACGTAGCGGAAAGCGCAAGAGACCCGGCACGTACCGCAAGAGACCCGGCACGCACCTCTGACGCACAGTAAGCGCGGCAGGTTCACCGCTCGCATGAACCAACAATCACCGACAGTCGCTGTTCGAACCACCTACTGCCGGGCTCTCTTGGCCGAGATCCACCGATGAGTTCCGCCGGCTGGGCCGGTCCACCAGGACGTACGCCATCGAGCCACCGACTGGAGACCCGCCATGACCAATCCCGCACACCCCGGCCGCATGCTGTTCGTGAACATCCCCGTGGCAGACCTCGAGCGCAGCAAGGCGTTCTTCGCCAAGCTCGGGTTCAGCTTCAACCCGATGTTCACCGACGAGACCTCCGCCTGCATGCTGGTCGGCGAGCACGCCTTCGTCATGCTGCTCAGCCGTGAGAAGTTCGCGGAGTTCTCGAAACTGCCGATGGCCGATCCCACCACGCACACGCTGGCGCTGTACTGCTTCAGCGTGTCCACCCGCGAGGAGGTCGACACGGTCAGCGCCGCTGCGCTCGCGGCGGGTGGCGCCGAGGCGGACGGCGCCGAGGACTACGGCTTCATGTACTCACGCAGCTTCTTCGACCTCGACGGCCACGGCTGGCAGGTCATGTGGATGGACCCGGCGGCGGTGGAGCAGGGCCCCGAGGCGTTCGCGTCCTCCATGCGGGATGCCGACGGCCCGGCCTGACCCACTACCGCGAGCCGCTGATCCACACGGCGACCCCGGAGGTCGGGAAGCAGTGGACCGACACGGGGGAGATCCACGAGCACCGGGACCTGAAAGGGCGCGCGGAGGGCGAGACGCGCGCCGTGCCGGGACACCCGGCCCTGACACGCATCCTGAGGCAGCACGTCGCGGATGGGGGACTCCAGCCGGGTGATCTTCTGTTCCAAGGTGAGTCGGGTGGCATCCTCTCCGGCTCCGTGACCCGTCGGCGTGGCGCGGTGCGCGTAAGGGCGTGCCGCCTCCGCACGTCTTCGAGTCGCCGACCGGGCGGCGCGTGTACGACAACGGGAACACGCGCCTGACGAAGTGGCTCAACGACGGCATCCCGCCCGCTCAGGTCGCGGAGCGGGCCGGGAACAGCGTCGCCGTGCTCCTGGCGACGTACACGCGGTGCGTGGACGGGCAGCTGCCGGATCTGATCGTCAAGGGCGCATTCGGGGCTTCGGCGTGTCGGGTGTCACCCGTTCCGACCAGCAAAAAAGCCCTCCCCGAGGGAGGGCTCTCAGTGGCGCCCCCGGCAGGACTCGAACCTGCGGCCAAGCGCTTAGAAGGCGCCTGCTCTATCCACTGAGCTACGGGGGCCTGGTGTGTGGCCTCGTGTCTGGTGCCCGGGTGTGGGCTGATCCGTGACGTTGCCGGGGACAAGGATAGGGCTCCCGGTTCCCTGACCCTGTCGCTTCGCCTCCGTGGCTCAATGTGGAGGTTCGGTGAAGCGGTCCTGATAATCGCAGGCAGGTACGAATCGTGCACCGCTTTTGACGTCTGGCGCACCGGGTGTTGTGCACTCGTTATGCCTGGACTGTGCCCGTGTCCCGGTCATCCCTTCCGTCCGTTCTGTCCCGTCGGCGCGCAGACATGTCTATATGCTTCAGAATTCCCCTAAAATTGGGCATTCTTCGCATGTGGTGACCTTGGACGTACGGCCTCAGCTGCTCGACACACTTTCCGCGCTGCGCGACCGTGTCGCCGCCGCACGCTTTCCGCTGCCCCTGGCCGGAGCCCCCCGCGCGCGTGCCAACCGCGACGAACTCCTCGCGCAGCTCGACGACTATCTGGTACCCCGCCTGCGGGCGCCCGAGGCACCGCTGCTCGCGGTCGTCGGCGGGTCCACCGGCGCAGGGAAGTCGACACTGGTCAACTCCCTCGTCGGGCGCCGGGTGAGCGAGGCGGGTGTGCTCCGCCCGACGACCCGGACACCGGTCCTGGTCTGCCATCCGGAAGATCATCACTGGTTCAGCGGGATGCGCGTACTGCCCGACCTCACACGTGTGTGGACGCCCCTCCCGGACCCCCGCGACGAGCTCCTGCTCCCCGGTGAGAGCCCCGGCGACGACGCCGCGCGCGTGCTGCGCATCGAGACCGCCGAGACCGTCCCCCGCGGGCTCGCCCTCCTCGACGCCCCCGACGTCGACTCCCTGATCACCGACAACCGTGTCCTCGCCGCAGAACTCATCTGCGCCGCCGACATCTGGGTGATGGTGACCACGGCCGCCCGGTACGCCGACGCCATCCCCTGGCACCTGCTGCGCGCCGCCAAGGAGTACGACGTCACCCTCGTCACCGTCCTGGACCGCGTTCCCCACCAGGTCGTCTCCGAGGTCTCCCGGCAGTACGCCGCCCTGCTCACCAAGGCGGGCCTCGGCGACGTACCCCGCTTCACCGTGCCGGAGCTGCCCGAGTCCGCGTGGGGCGCCGGACTGCTGCCCGCCACCGCCGTGGCACCCCTGCGGATCTGGCTCGCCCACCATGCCCAGGACCCCGCCGCCCGGCAGCACGTCATGGCCCGCACGGCCTACGGCCTCCTCGACTCGCTCAAGTCCCGTCTGCCCGAGCTGGCCGGCGCCACCGCCGCCCAGTACGCGGCCGCCCTCCGGCTCACCTCGGCCGTGAACACCGCCTACGACAGCGAGCACGCGCGCGTGCGCGGTCTTCTCCAGTCCGGCGCCGTACTCGCCGGGGACGCCCTCAAACGCTGGCGCGCCTTCCCCCTGGACTGCACCGCCCGTGAGCTCCTCGACGCCCTCGTGGAGAGCCTGGCCGCGCTGCTGCTGTGTGCCGTCACCGCCGCCGACGAGCGGGTGGACGAGGCCTGGCGCCGCGAGCCCGCGGCCGGCGCCTGCTGATGTTCCTGCTGGCCGAACCCCTGCGGAACGCCGGCAAGTTCACCATGGGCGACGTCCTGGCCCGCACCATGCCC
>NZ_JBSGDB010000262.1:0-12314 GCF_053602155.1 Streptomyces sp. NPDC004561 | reverse complement strand
GGGACCCCGGCGCTGGATTCGCCGGGGTCCCTTCGCGCTTCCGTCCGATCAGACGCGTGACGCGCCGACCTCCACACCGTGTTCGGCGGCGAGGCGGCGCAGGTCGTCGAGCTCTGCCTGCTCCACCTCGACGAGGAAGTCGTCGCCCTCGTCACGAGCCCGCGACAGGTCGGACTCGGTCGTCCTTATGCGCTGCAGAAGTCCTGCGGTGAAAGCGTCCATGCTGCGCCCCCTCGTCCTGGGTCGTGGGTCGGGTGGCACGGGGGTGTGCCGTATGGGAAAGGAACGATCACAGCTCTCGCAGGTGCCCAGCAGCGCCCTGCCGGGCGGCGACGGTGCCGGACACCCGCGTCCACTCTGCCGAAGCGGATCGTGAGGTACCGCATGGTGCTGCGGCACATGCAGAGCGTGATCGCGGGGTGTAAAGCCGTCCTCCCCCCGCTCCCCTGCCCGGAAACCTCAACCGGAGGAGAAAATCTCGTATTCCCCTCCCGCGGCCACGGTCCCTGCGGTCCGGACCCCGCCTTACAGCCGACTTATGACCGAAAAGGGCAGGATGGAGGTCACACCCCACGAACACCCCTGCCCGCATGCGCGCCCGGCGCACTACGCGGGTGGACACAGGAAGGACAAGCGACGTGCGCGTACTCGTCGTCGAGGACGAGCAGCTGCTCGCCGATGCGGTGGCCACCGGACTGCGCCGGGAGGCCATGGCCGTCGACGTCGTGTACGACGGTGCGGCCGCCCTGGAGCGCATCGGCGTCAACGACTACGACGTGGTCGTCCTCGACCGTGACCTCCCGCTCGTGCACGGCGACGACGTCTGCCGCAAGATCGTCGAGCTGGGCATGCCCACCCGCGTGCTCATGCTCACCGCCTCCGGAGACGTCAGCGACCGTGTCGAGGGCCTGGAGATCGGCGCCGACGACTATCTGCCCAAGCCCTTCGCGTTCAGCGAGCTGATCGCCCGCGTGCGCGCCCTCGGCCGCCGGACCAGCATCCCCCTGCCGCCGGTCCTGGAGCGCGCCGGCATCAAGCTCGACCCCAACCGCCGCGAGGTCTTCCGCGACGGCAAGGAGGTCCAGCTCGCGCCCAAGGAGTTCGCGGTCCTCGAGGTGCTGATGCGCAGCGAGGGCGCGGTCGTCTCGGCCGAGCAGCTGCTGGAGAAGGCCTGGGACGAGAACACCGACCCGTTCACCAACGTGGTCCGGGTGACGGTCATGACCCTGCGCCGCAAGCTGGGCGAGCCGCCCGTCATCGTCACTGTGCCCGGCTCGGGCTACCGGATCTGATCGCCGTGGCCGCGACACCCGCGCCGCCGCAGGCGCCACCGAAACCCACCTGGGACCCCAGGCGGCCGCAGCCCCCCTTCCCGTGGCTGCGCCCGACGATCCGCATAAGGCTCACGCTGCTGTACGGCGGCATGTTCCTGATCGCCGGCATCCTGCTGCTGTCGATCATCTACCTGCTCGCCGCGCAGGCCATCACCACCGGCAACGCGCCGCTGTTCAAGATCGTCAGCTTCCAGGACCTGAAGGTCTCCAGCGACAACTGCCCCGCGATCACCAACCAGGTGCCGCTGGCGGAGTTCAACGACGCCATCAGCCGGTGCGCCGACCACCAGCGCCAGGCGGCCCTGGACAACCTGCTCAGCCGCTCCCTGATGGCCCTGCTGGGCCTCGCCGTGATCGCCTTCGCGTTCGGCTACGCGATGGCCGGTCGCGTGCTGTCCCCGCTCGGCCGGATCACCCGCACCGCCCGCGCGGTGGCCGGTTCCGACCTGTCCCGCCGGATCGAGCTGGACGGCCCGGACGACGAGCTCAAGGAGCTGGCGGACACCTTCGACGACATGCTGGAGCGGCTGCAGCGGGCCTTCACCGCCCAGCAGCGCTTCGTCGGCAACGCCTCCCACGAGCTGCGCACCCCGCTCGCGATCAATCGCACGCTCCTGGAAGTGCACCTGTCCGATCCGAACGCGCCCCTGGAGCTCCAGCAGCTCGGCAAGACGCTGCTGGCCACCAACGAGCGCAGCGAGCAGCTCGTCGAGGGCCTGCTGCTGCTCGCCCGCAGCGACAACCAGATCGTCGAGCGCAAGCCGGTCGACCTGGCCGAAGTGGCCACCCAGGCCATCGACCAGGTGCACGGCGAGGCCGAGGCGAAGGGCGTGAAGATCCGCGGTGAGCGCAAGCCGGCCGTGGTGCAGGGCAACGGCGTGCTGCTGGAGCGGATCGCGCTGAACCTGGTGCAGAACGCGGTGCGCTACAACGTGCCCCATGAGGAGGCGCAGCGCGAAGGGCTTCCGCAGAAGGGCGGGGGCGGATGGGTGGAGGTGAATACCGAGGTCCAGCACGGGCAGGCGGTGCTCACCGTGTCGAACACCGGGCCGGTGGTGCCGGCGTACGAGGTCGACAACCTCTTCGAGCCCTTCAGACGGCTCCGTACGGAGCGTACGAACAGCGACAAGGGGGTCGGTCTCGGCCTGTCCATCGTCCGGTCCGTGGCGCGCGCGCACGGCGGCCACATCGTGGCGCAGCCCCGCGAGGGGGGCGGTCTCGTGATGCGTGTCACCCTGCCGTTGTGATCCCGGACCGACACTCGCGGAGGCTGTTCGCTCTGCGCGGAATTTTTCGAGGGCCGAATGGGCTTCACGCTGTGTGATCGATCACATAGGCGGATTTCCAGCCATGTACTCTCCGTGATCATGACAGATGCCGGAAAGCCGGGAAAGTCCGGGTTTTCAGGGCTCTTGATCACGGGAAGTACACGGTGAGGCGCCTTTGAGGTGCGACATTCGAAGCGTGTACGGTCCTCACCGCCATCCAAGCCGATCACTCTTGAGAGGTCGGGTTGGGTGTCGATTGAGTAACAGCCCTTGATGTGAGGCAAAATCTCCGCCTCAGGTCGGGCACAAGTCCGGCCTCTCACGCGTTACGTGCGCTGGAGACACCGCAAACACCCAGAGGGGGAGAGCGATATGGCAACCGACTACGACACTCCACGCAAGACCGACGACGACGTCGACTCCGACAGCCTTGAGGAGCTGAAGGCCCGGCGGAACGACAAGTCCACCTCGTCGGTGGACGTCGACGAGTTCGAGGCCGCCGAAGGCCTCGAACTGCCCGGCGCCGACCTCTCGAACGAGGAGCTGGCCGTCCGGGTGCTGCCCAAGCAGCAGGACGAGTTCACCTGCATGAGCTGCTTCCTGGTGCACCACCGCAGCCAGCTGGCCAGGGAGAAGAACGGTCAGCCGATCTGCCGCGACTGCGACTGAGGGCGGGTCGGCCATGACTGGCTCGACCCCTCCCCGGAAGCGCCGCTTCCCCCGGCGGGGAGCGGACGAAGGGCCGTCCGACGGCCCGCATGGCGCGCGTGACGACGAGCGGGGCTCACCGCAAGCGGGAGCCTCGCTCGAACCGGCAGCCGGCCGGGCGGACCACCCGGAGCCGGCACGGTGGCCCGCGCCCGTCGCCCGTCGACGGGCCGCGGTGATCCGTGAGAAGACCCGGGAGATGGCCCGGGAAGGCGCCCGCAAGGGCGGCAGCCACGCCCGCGCGGGGCTGTCCTACCTCGCGGACCGCATCATCGACATCGCCCCGCGTGTGCCCGTACGCGACCTCGCGGCCCTGCGCAGGCAGTTCCCGGGTGTCGGGCCCGAGGAACTGGCCGACAAGCTGGTGGCGGGCGCGGCGGCCGGGACCTCGACGATCGGGGCCGGGATCGGTGCCGCGGCGATGCTCCCGGTGCCGCCGGCCCTGCCGACCGAGCTGGCCGCGGAGATCACCGGGGTCGCCGCGGTCGAGCTGAAGCTCATCGCCGAACTGCACGAGGTCTACGGCGTACGGCCGCCGGGCAACCTCAGAACCCGCAGCACCGCGTATCTGTCCTCCTGGTCGGGGGAGCGCGGCATCGACGTGATGAAGCCGTCGACGTACGACACGGCCCTCGGCGGCCGCATGAAGCGCGAACTGCGCCAGCAGATCATGAAGCGGACGGTCCGGAACCTGCCCAACCTGATGCCGTTCATGGTGGGCGCCGCGGTCGGGGCGGTCATGAACCGCCGGGACACGAAGAGACTCGCCTCGCGCATCCGGACCGACCTGCGGAAGATCCAGGTGCCGTGGGACGAGCTGACGCAGCTGCCGCCGCTGGAACAGCCGGCGGAGCCGCTGAACCTGCGCGATCTCCCCGGCGAGCTCTAGCCGGGCCCCAGCGGCTGCGGAGAACCCTCAGGCGTTCGCCGTGCGCGCCGCCTCGATGGCCGCCGCCAGCCTCTCCGGCTCCCGCGTCGACAGGTACAGGTACGGCGTCGGGTCCTCCGGGTCGGTGACCTCCACGCGCAGGGCGGTGGGGATGTACGCGCGCAGCAGCAGGAAGGCGCGGGTGTCGGCCTTGTAGGTGCGCCAGGCGCGGGCCTCCTCCGCGTCCAGGATCTCCGTCTCGCCCAGCGCCGACACCGGGATCTTCGCCTCGCCCGCGATCAGCGAGTCCCCCACGATCCGGATGCGCAGCGAGCCGTACGCACTGGCCACCACCGCCGCGGCGGCCGTACCGCCGACCAGGCCGCCCAGCAGCGGCAGGGTGCCGAAGGGGAGCAGGATCAGGGCGAACGAGACGCCCACGAGGAAGCTGATCAGCCACCACGAGCGGGGGGTGGTGAGGCGTTCTTCGTAGGGGCTGGCGGAGAGCTGCATGCAGCCAAGCTTGGCACGGGATCCGGATACCGCCGGAGTCGGGGCGGCCGGTGCGAAGCGCCGCCGGGCAGGGCGGTGGTGGGGGCGGACGGGCGGGTAATGTCTGCGCCTGTGAGTGGTAGTTCCGCAGCTCTTCAGCCTCCCGCCGACGCGGTGAAACCGGTACGGCACCCCGACGCGCCCGCGCCCGGGGAACTCCTCGGCGCCCACTACGAACACTGTTTCGGATGTGGCCCCGGTCAGTCGCACGGACTGCACCTGGAGGCACGGGCCGGCGAGGGTGTTTTTCTGACCGCCGAGTTCACCGTGCAGAGCGCCCACCAGGGCGCCCCGGGACTCGCCCACGGCGGGGTGCTGGCCACCGCCCTCGACGAGACCCTGGGCTCGCTGAACTGGCTGCTGCGGACCATCGCCGTGACCGGCCGCCTGGAGACGGACTTCGTACGGCCCGTGCCGGTCGGCACCACGCTGTACCTGGAGGCCGAGGTCACCGCGGTCGCCGGACGGAAGATCTACTCCACCGCCACCGGGCGCATCGGCGGCCCCGACGGGCCCGTCGCCGTCCGCGCCGACGCCCTCTTCGTCGAGGTCAAGGTCGACCACTTCATCGACCACGGCCGCGAGGAGGAGATCCAGGCCGCCATGAGCGACCCCGACCGGATCCGGCGCGCCCGCGCCTTCGAGGTGAACCCGTGACCCCCGCCGGCCGTGCCCAGCTGGACGTCCTGATCCGGCGCGTCGACCCGGACGTACCGCTTCCGGCCTACGAGCACCCCGGGGACGCCGGGGCCGATCTGCGCACCACCGAGGAGTGCGAGCTGGGGCCGGGCGAGCGGGCCGTACTGCCCACGGGAGTGTCGATCGCCCTCCCGGAGGGGTACGCGGCCTTCGTGCACCCTCGCTCCGGCCTCGCCGCCCGCTGCGGTGTCGCCCTGGTGAATGCCCCGGGGACGGTCGATGCCGGGTACCGTGGGGAGATCAAGGTGATCGTGGTGAATCTCGACCCGCGCGAGTGCGTGCGGTTCGAGCGCTTCGACCGGATTGCCCAACTGGTCGTCCAGCAGGTCGAGAGGGTCCGCTTCCAGGAGGTGGCGGAACTTCCCGGCTCGGCGCGGGCCGAAGGGGGCTTCGGGTCCACCGGTGGCCATGCCGCGGTGGGCGACGAGAGCGGCACAAGCGGTCGGGCCGCCGATGGCGGTCCGACGGGTGGGAATCGATACGCTTCGGTCGTATCCGACCGGGAAGGACAGTGACGTGTTCGGACGTCGCAACAAGAAGGGTGCCGCCGAGGACGCGGCCGGCGAGGCCGAGCAGGTCGTCGACAGCGTCGACACCGAGGCGGACGAGGAAGAGGCCGAGCGCGAGCGCGTCCGGCTGGAGCCCGGGCCGCGGCCCGAGGGGCCGTGGGACAGCGACGAGGTGCGCGACCCGGCCGAGGGCCGCGTGGACCTCGGCGGTCTGTTCGTACCGGGCGTGGACGGCATGGAGCTGCGTGTCGAGGTCGCCGGTGACGCGATCGTCGCCGCCACCGTCGTGCTGCGCGACAGCGCCGTCCAGCTGCAGGCCTTCGCCGCGCCCAAGCGCGAGGGCATCTGGGGCGAGGTCCGCGAGGAGATCGCCTCCGGCATCACCCAGCAGGGCGGCATCGTGGACGAGGTCGAGGGCCCGCTCGGCTGGGAGCTGCGCGCCCAGGTGCCGGTGCAGCTGCCGGACGGCACCGGCGGCTTCCAGGTCGTGCGGTTCGTCGGCGTGGACGGCCCGCGCTGGTTCCTGCGCGGTGTGATCTCCGGCCAGGGCGCGGTGCAGCCGCAGGCCGCCGGTCTGCTGGAGCAGATCTTCCGCGACACGGTCGTGGTCCGCGGCGAGGGCCCGATGGCGCCCCGCGACCCGATCGTCCTCAAGCTGCCGAACGACGCCCAGATGGTCCCCGAGGGCGTCCAGCAGGAGGAGTCCTCGCGCTTCTCCGGCGGCATGGGCCAGTTGCAGCGCGGACCGGAGATCACGGAAGTCCGCTAGGCGATCCGCCGGGTTCAGCAGGGATGTACGGGCCGTGCCTCGGGAAGGTGCGGCCCGTTTTCGCGGCTTCGCACCGTCGGGGAGACCTGCCGTCGCCGGGTGCGGGGCCGTCGTGGCCGGTCGCGCAGTTCCCCGCGCCCCTTCCGGGGCCCTGCCCCGCCCGGTGATACTGGCGCCCTGCCGACGGGGGAGGCGACATGGCGCAGGTGGTCACCGGGACCATGGTCCGGGTCGACGACGTCCACAAGTCGTACGGGCGGGGCGCGGCGGCCGTCCACGCCCTGCGCGGGGTCTCCCTCGAGGTGCCCCGCGGCGAGCTGGTCGCGCTCAAGGGGCGCTCGGGCTCGGGCAAGACCACCCTGCTGAACATCGTCGGCGGGCTCGACACGTCCGACCGGGGGCGGGTCGAGGTGGACGGGCGGCCGCTCGGGGAGCTGGGCGAGAACGAGCTGCTGCGGCTGCGCCGGGACCGCATCGGGTTCGTCTTCCAGTCCTTCGGGCTCATCCCGATCCTCAGCGCGGCCGAGAACGTCGGGGTGCCGCTGCGGCTGCGCCGCGCCGACCCGCGCGAGCGCGAGGAGCGCGTCGAGTTGCTGCTGTCCCTGGTCGGGCTCGCCGGCCACGCGGCGCAGCGGCCCGGCGAGCTGTCCGGCGGCCAGCAGCAACGGGTCGCCATCGCCCGCGCCCTCGCCAACCGCCCGGCCCTGCTGATCGCCGACGAGCCGACCGGCCAGCTCGACGCCGAGACCGGGCACGCCGTCATGGAGCTGCTGCGGGCCGTCGTCCACGGCGAGCAGGCCCCCGGGGACCCCGCGGAGGCGGAGGGACCCCCCGCCGTGCTGGTCGCCACCCATGACGCGACCCTCCTGGACCTGGCCGACCGGGTGCTGGAGCTGCGCGACGGCGAGATCGTCGGGGCCTGAGGGTCGCCGGGCGGCCGCCCGGCACCATCAGAGTTGCGTCAAAGACCCCCCTTGACCCGCCCCTTGTCCGCTTTGTCAGCATCATTGGCCGTAAGGTCGACGCTGCGTATGCGGCAGTCACCGGAAGACAATGGAGCCATGGCACGCGGCAAGCTTCGGATCTACCTGGGCGCGGCACCCGGTGTCGGCAAGACCTACGCCATGCTGTCCGAGGCGCACCGCAGGGTCGAGCGGGGCACGGACTGCGTCGTGGCCTTCGTCGAGCACCACGACCGGCCGCGCACCGAGGTGATGCTGCACGGTCTGGAGCAGGTGCCGCGCAGGCAGCTGGAGTACCGGGACACCACTTTCGGCGAGATGGACGTCGACGCCGTGCTGCGCCGGGCGCCCGCCGTCGCCCTGGTGGACGAACTCGCCCACACCAATGTCCCCGGCTCGCGCAACGCCAAGCGCTGGCGGGACGTGGAGGAACTGCTCGGCGCCGGGATCGACGTGGTCTCGACCGTCAACATCCAGCACCTGGAGTCACTCGGCGACGTCGTCGAGTCCATCACCGGGGTGCGCCAGCGCGAGACCGTCCCCGACGAGGTGGTCCGCCGGGCCGACCAGATCGAGCTGGTCGACATGTCGCCGCAGGCCCTGCGCCGCCGGATGGCCCACGGCAACATCTACCAGCCCGACAAGGTCGACGCGGCCCTCTCCAACTACTTCCGCCCCGGCAACCTCACCGCCCTGCGCGAGCTGGCGCTGCTGTGGGTGGCCGACCGCGTCGACGAGTACCTGAACCAGTACCGCAGCGAGCACCGGGTCTCGAAGATATGGGGCTCCCGCGAGCGGATCGTGGTCGGCCTGACCGGCGGCCCCGAGGGCCGCACCCTCATCCGCCGCGCCGCCCGGCTCGCCGAGAAGGGCGCAGGCGGCGAGGTGCTCGCCGTCTACATAGCCCGCAGCGACGGGCTGACCGCGGCCTCCCCGAAGGAACTGGCCGTCCAGCGCACCCTCGTGGAGGACCTCGGCGGCACCTTCCACCATGTGGTCGGCGACGACATCCCGGCCGCCCTGCTCGACTTCGCGCGCGGCGTCAACGCCACCCAGATCGTGCTCGGCTCCTCGCGCCGCAAGGCATGGCAGTACGTCTTCGGGCCCGGCGTCGGCGCGACCGTCGCCCGCGAATCGGGGCCCGACCTCGACGTGCACATCGTCACCCACGAGGAGGTCGCCAAGGGCCGCGGACTGCCCGTGGCCCGGGGCGCGCGGCTCGGCCGGACCCGGATCGTCTCCGGCTGGCTCGTCGGACTGGGCGGCCCCGCGGTGCTCGCGGTGCTGCTGAACAGCATCGACATCGGGCTCGCCAACGACATGCTGCTGTTCCTGGGGGTCACGGTCGCGGCGGCGCTGCTCGGCGGCCTGCTGCCCGCCCTCGCCTCGGTGGCCTTCGGCTCCCTGCTGCTGAACTACTACTACACGCCGCCCCTGCACAAATGGACGATCGCCGACCCGAAGAACATCGTGGCCATCGCGATCTTCTTCGGCGTCGCCGTGTCGGTGGCCTCCGTGGTGGACCTCGCGGCCCGGCGCACCCACCAGGCGGCCCGGCTGCGGGCCGAGTCGGAGATCCTCTCCTTCCTCGCCGGCAACGTGCTGCGCGGCGAGACCAGCCTGGAGGAGCTGCTGGAGCGGGTCCGCGAGACCTTCGCCATGGAGTCGGCCGCCCTGCTGGAGCGGGCGAGCGACGTCGAGCCGTGGACCTGCGCGGGCCGCGCCGGCTTCGGGCCCGCGCTGGAGCGGCCCGAGGACGCCGACGTGGACATGCCCGTCGGCGACCACATGGCGCTCGCCCTGACCGGCCGGGTGCTGCCCGCCGAGGACCGCCGGGTGCTCGCCGCCTTCGGCGCCCAGGCCGCCGTCGTCCTCGACCGCCGCCGCCTTCAGGAGGAGGCCGACCAGGCCCGCGCGCTCGCCGAGGGCAACCGCATCCGCACCGCCCTGCTCGCCGCCGTCAGCCACGACCTGCGCACCCCGCTGGCCGCCATCAAGGCCGCGGTCTCCTCGCTGCGCTCCGACGACGTCGCCTGGTCCGAGGAGGACCGGGCCGAGCTGCTGGAGGGCATCGAGGAGGGCGCCGACCGCCTCGACCACCTGGTCGGCAACCTCCTCGACATGTCCCGCCTGCAGACCGGCACCGTCACCCCGCTGATCCGCGAGATCGACGTCGACGAGGTGGTGCCGATGGCCCTCGGCGGCGTACCCGAGGACAGCGTCGATCTGGACGTGCCCGAGACGCTGCCGATGGTCGAGGTGGATCCCGGGCTGCTGGAGCGGTCGGTGGCCAACCTGGTGGAGAACGCCGTCAAGTACAGTCCGCGCGGGCGGCGCGTCCTGGTCTCGGCGAGCGCCATCGCCGACCGGGTGGAGGTGCGCGTGGTGGACCGCGGGCCGGGCGTGCCGGACGAGGCCAAGGACCGCATATTCGAACCCTTCCAGCGCTACGGCGACGCGCCGCGCGGCGCCGGCGTCGGGCTCGGCCTCGCGGTCGCCCGGGGCTTCGCCGAGGCCATGGGTGGCACCCTGAACGCCGAGGACACGCCCGGCGGCGGACTCACCATGGTCCTCAGCCTCCGCGCGGCGGGATCGTCCCCCGAGTCCGTCCCCCACGGGGAGGGCATCGCAGAACCAGAAAGGCAGACCCTATGACCCGGGTGCTCGTGGTCGACGACGAGCCGCAGATCGTGCGCGCCCTCGTGATCAACCTCAAGGCGCGCAAGTACGAGGTCGACGCGGCCCCCGACGGCAGGACCGCCCTCGGCCTGGCCGCCTCCCGCCACCCCGACGTGGTCGTCCTCGACCTGGGTCTGCCCGACATGGACGGCGTCGAGGTGATCAGGGGCCTGCGCGGCTGGACCCGGGTGCCGATCCTGGTGCTGTCCGCCCGCCACTCCTCCGACGAGAAGGTCGAGGCGCTGGACGCGGGCGCGGACGACTACGTCACCAAGCCCTTCGGCATGGACGAGCTGCTGGCCCGGCTGCGCGCCGCCGTGCGCCGGGCCGAGCCGGTCGGCGCCGGCGAGGACGACGTGACGACCGTGGAGACCGGCGGCTTCACGGTCGACCTGACCGCGAAGAAGGTCAACCGCGACGGCAGGGACGTCCGGCTCACCCCGACCGAGTGGCACCTGCTGGAGGTCCTGGTCCGCAACACCGGCCGGCTGGTCAGCCAGAAGCAGCTCCTCCAGGAGGTGTGGGGGCCGTCGTACGGGACGGAGACCAACTACCTGCGCGTCTACATGGCCCAGCTGCGCAGGAAGCTGGAGACGGACCCGTCGCATCCCGAACACTTCATCACCGAACCGGGCATGGGCTACCGGTTCGAGAAGTGAGCTGCGCTACGGCGCTGTGGGTGTGCCCCGGTACGCTTCAGATATGAGTGCTGTTCCTCGTTCCGAAAAGCCGGCCGGCCGGTTCCGGCGCATGCTCGACCGGCTCTCCTCGTCGCAGGAGGACCTGGAGTCGGAGGAGCTGCGCGAGGACGCCGAGACGGCGGGGTGCACGAAGATCGGTGACTGCCAGGACCGGCAGATCGTCACCGTAACTGGTACCTTGCGCACGGTCACCCTGCGTCCTCGTGCCGGAGTTCCGGCCCTGGAGGCCGAGCTGTTCGACGGCTCCGCCGCGCTGGACGTGGTGTGGCTGGGCAGGCGTTCCATCGTGGGCATAGAACCGGGGCGCAGGCTGATCGCATCGGGCCGGGTCTCGCTGAGCCGGGGCCGCCGGGTGCTCTTCAACCCGAAATACGAACTGCGACCCCTCGGACGGGAGTAGCCGGTGACGTCACTCGACAAGCCGACCGAAGACACCGACCAGACTCCTGCGGACCAGGCCGGCGACGCCCGTGCGGTGACCGAGGCAGCGCTGTTCGAGGCGTTCGGCGGAGTCCGTGGCATGGTCGAGACGGTCGTGCCGGGCCTGCTGTTCGTCGCGATCTTCACGGTCGACAAGAACCTGCACCTCTCGGCGATCGCCGCGCTGGCCGTGTCCCTGGTCCTGGTCGTGGTGCGACTCGTGATGAAGGACACCGTCAAGCACGCCTTCAGCGGCGTGTTCGGCGTGGCCTTCGGTGTCCTCTTCGCGATGTTCACCGGGAACGCCAAGGACTTCTACCTCCCCGGCATGCTCTACACGCTGGGCCTGGCGCTGGCGTACATCGTCACGACCCTCGCCGGGGTGCCCCTGATCGGCCTGATCCTCGGCCCGGTCTTCAAGGAGAACCTCTCCTGGCGCACCCGCAATCCCGGCCGCAAGAAGGCCTATGCGAAGGCCAGTTGGGCCTGGGGCCTGATCCTGCTCGCCAAGTGCGCGATCCTCTTCCCGCTGTACTGGTGGTCCGACACCACCAAGCTCGGCTGGGTGCTCGTGACCCTGAAGATCCCGCCGTTCCTGCTGGCGGTCTGGCTCACCTGGGTCTTCCTCGCGAAGGCGCCCGCGCCCATCGACGTGTTCGCGGAGATGGAGGCGGAGGAGAAGGCCGAGAAGGAGCGGAAGGCCGCGCTGGCCACCGAGGGCGGCGAGCCGTCGGGCGGACGGCACCGCCGGGACGCGTAACCCGCCGCCGTACGACGAGAAGGGCGCCCCTGCCCGGGTGGGGCGGCCTTTCGCGGGCGGTGGGCCCTCGGCGCGGCGGTCCGGC